>NZ_JBFOCS010000046.1:0-3913 GCF_040907905.1 Aeromonas sp. s13
CCATCGCCGCCAATGTGGCGCCACTGCTGCTGATGGCGGGCAAGGCGAAGGATCTCAAGAGCGCGGCGGCCGAGGTGCTGGCGGTGCTGGCGAGCGGCAAGACGGCGGATCTCGCCGCCCGGCTCGCCACTTTAAGCCATCAGAATGCGGGCCAGCAGGAGGCATGATGTCAGCCACCACATTGCACAGCAGTCATTCAGAACGCCCGCAGGGCAAGAGCCAGTTTCGCAAGGATAACGAGATGTCAAACCTTATTGCCCCCCATGCATTTCTGAACATGGCCTCCATCAGCCAGACCATCCTCGGCAAAATCGTGGCGGCCAAGCAGGAGTGGGTTGCCGCCCGCAAGCTGGCCCAGCCGCTGGAGAGCTTCCAGTGCGCGCTGACCCCCAGCGATCGGGATTTCGTCGGCGCGCTCAAGGCGGGCTCCACCCGCTTTATTCTGGAGTGCAAGAAGGCCTCTCCCTCCAAGGGCTTGATCCGCGACGATTTCAGCCCGGAGGCCATCGCCGACATCTATGGCAAATACGCCACCGCCATCTCGGTGCTGACCGACGAGAAGTTCTTTCAGGGGGATTTTGCCTTTTTGCCGCGGGTGCGCAGCCGCGTATCGCAGCCGGTGCTCTGCAAGGATTTCATGATTGACCCCTATCAGGTCTATCTGGCCCGCCACTATCAGGCGGACGCCATCCTGCTGATGCTCTCGGTGCTCACCGACGAGGGGTATCGTGCCCTGTTCGCGGTGGCCAAGGCGCTGGGGCTGGGCGTGCTCACCGAGGTGAGCAACGAGGAGGAGCTGACCCGCGCCATCGCGCTGGGGGCACCGGTGATTGGCATCAATAACCGGGATCTGCGCGACTTGAGCGTCGATCTCAACCGCACCAAACAGCTGGCTAAAGATATTCCGAGCGATCGGGTGGTGATCAGCGAGTCCGGCATCAATCACCGCGCTCAGGTGGCGGATCTGCGCCACCACGCCAAGGGCTTTCTGGTGGGCTCGTCATTGATGGCCGAGCCGGATTTGGAAGCGGCTGTACGCAAGCTGATACTGGGCCAGAACAAGGTGTGCGGCCTCACCCGCGCCGAAGATGCCGCCGCCGCCCATCAGGCGGGCGCGGTGTTCGGCGGTCTTATCTTTGTGGCCAAAAGCCCGCGCTATGTAGACATCCCCGCCGCCCGCGCCGTGATGGCAGGTGCGCCGCTCGCCTATGTGGGGGTATTTCGCAATGCCCAGCCCGCCACCATTGCCAAGACGGTGGATGCGCTGGGGCTCTCTGCAGTGCAGCTGCATGGGGATGAGGATGCCGCCTATATCGATACCCTGCGCCCACTGCTGCCCGCTGGCTGCCAGATCTGGAAAGCGGTCGGCATCTCTCTTGGCAAAGAAAGCGGCGAGCCGCTGCCCGCCCTCGACTACCCGGCGGATCGGCTGCTGCTGGATACAAAAGTCGGCAGCCAGAGCGGCGGTACTGGTCAGGCGTTCGACTGGGCCCTACTGGCCCATCTCGATAAAGCCAAGCTGATGCTGGCGGGCGGCCTTAATCCCGACAACGCCCTGCAGGCGGCGCAAGTAGGCTGCCTCGGCCTTGATTTCAACTCCGGGGTGGAGAGTGCCCCGGGCCAGAAGGATGCGCACAAGATAGCAGCCGCCTTCGGCGCACTGCGCAACCTGTAACGCAACCCTTTTTGATGTTTCGATTTAGCTAATACAAGGAAGAAGCCATGACCCTGCTCAACCCGTTTTTCGGTGAATTTGGCGGTATGTACGTACCCCAAATCCTTATCCCGGCCCTGCTCCAGCTGGAGAAAGCCTTTGTCGATGCCAAGGATGATCCGGCCTTTATCGCCGAGTTTCAGTCCCTGCTGACCGAGTATGCCGGTCGCCCGACCCCCCTCACCCTCACCCGCAATCTGACCAAGGGCACCAAGACCCGCCTCTATCTGAAGCGTGAAGATCTGCTGCACGGCGGCGCCCACAAGACCAACCAGGTGCTGGGGCAGGCGCTGCTGGCCAAGCGGATGGGCAAGAGCGAGATCATCGCCGAGACCGGCGCCGGTCAGCACGGCGTGGCCACTGCACTGGCCTGCGCCCTGCTCGGCCTCAAGTGCCGGGTCTATATGGGCGCCAAGGATTGCGAGCGCCAGAAACCGAACGTATTTCGCATGAAGCTGATGGGCGCCACCGTCATTCCGGTGCACTCCGGCTCGTCCACTCTGAAAGATGCCTGCAACGAGGCGCTGCGCGACTGGGCCGCCAACTACGAGTCGGCCCACTACCTGCTCGGCACCGCCGCCGGCCCGCACCCCTTCCCCACCATCGTGCGGGAGTTCCAGAAGATGATCGGCGAAGAGGCCAAGGCCCAGTGCTTCGAGAAAGAAGAGCGCTTGCCCGATGCGGTGATCGCCTGCGTCGGCGGCGGGTCGAACGCCATCGGCATGTTTGCCGACTTTATCGATGAGCCGTCGGTGCGCCTCATCGGCGTCGAGCCGGGTGGTCACGGCATCGAGAGTGGCGAGCACGGTGCGCCGCTGGGTCACGGCAGCAAGGGGGTCTTCTTTGGCATGCACTCTTACCTGATGCAGGACACTCAGGGCCAGATCCAGGAGTCCTACTCTGTCTCGGCGGGGCTGGACTTCCCCTCCGTCGGCCCGCAACACGCCCATCTGGCCGCCATCGGCCGCGCCGAGTACCCCTCGGTGACCGACAAGGAGGCGCTGGACGCCTTCCAGGAGCTGGCCAAATCCGAAGGCATCATCCCGGCGCTGGAGTCCTCCCACGCACTGGCCCACGCCCTCAAGATGGCCCGCAGTGAACCGGAAAAAGAGCAGGTGCTCATCGTCAACCTCTCCGGCCGTGGCGACAAAGATATCTTCACCGTGGCTGACATCTTGGAAACAGAAAGCATCGAGAAAGAAGGAACCTTGTCATGAACCGTTACGCACAACTCTTCTCCCGTCTGGATGAAGCCAATCAGGGCGCCTTTGTGCCGTTCGTGATGCTGGGTGACCCCACTCCCGAATTGTCGCTGGCCATCGTCGATGCGCTGGTCGCAGGGGGCGCCGATGCCCTTGAGCTCGGCATTCCCTTCTCCGATCCGGTAGCGGATGGCCCCACCATTCAGGGCGCCGCCCTGCGTGCCTTTGCCAGCCACACCACCCCGGACGACTGCTTCGAGCTGCTTGGCCGCATCCGCGCCAAGTACCCGCAGCTGCCCATTGGCCTGCTGGTCTACGCCAACCTGGTCTATGTGCGCAAAATTGATGGCTTCTACGAGAAGTGCCAGCAGGCAGGCGTGGATTCGGTGCTGGTCGCCGACGTGCCGGTGCAGATGTGCGCCCCCTACAAGGCGGCCGCCGACAAGTTCGGCATCGACAGCATCTTTATCGCCCCGCCCAATGGCGACGCCGAGACCCTGAAACAGGTGGCGGAGCTCGGCAATGGTTACACCTATCTGGTGAGCCGCGCCGGCGTCACCGGTGCCGAGACCAAGGCCGGCATGCCGGTGGAGGGGCTGATCAATACCCTGCGCGAGTTCAACGCCCCCCCCGCCCTGCTCGGCTTTGGCATCAGCGAACCTGCTCAGGTGCGTGAAGCCATTGCCGCTGGCGCCGCCGGTGCCATCTCCGGCTCCGCCGTGGTGAAGATCATCGAGACCCACCACCAGAACCCGGAACATATGCTCACTCGTCTGAAAGAGTTTGTGGAAGGAATGAAGACTGCGACCAATCGATAAGGGGCGGCATGGGTCAAATGCCACTGGCCGTGAGTGATCCGGCTGCGTATCCACATTACGCATAGCAGCCATCGTTGCATCACCAGATCAAAGGGAGCCTGACCGGCTCCCTTTCTTTTTATCTCGCTTGCACCCGCTTGCAGCTCTCGGCGTCTTGCCCCCTCTCCCTCCGGGAGAGG
>NZ_JBFOCS010000047.1:0-23016 GCF_040907905.1 Aeromonas sp. s13
CCGCAATCATGGATTGCGGGGCCTCTGCTTTTGGTGGGATGGATCGTTTAGACTTCGCTAATCAGCGCAAATCGCCTTATCCAGCAAGGCAATCCGGTTACCTTCAGAATCCTGAAATTCGGCCACCTTGATGACTTCCCCCACCCGGGTCACGGGGTAAAGCAACCTGGCGCCCGCCGATAGCGCATCTGCCATCACCCGCTCAATATCGTTCACCGTCAGATAAATACGCGTGCCATCCAGACTCGGGACATAACTCTCCCCTCTGGCCAACGCACCAGAGCAGCCTTCGGCACCGTCAATAAGCGGAAATAGCGCCATTTCATTGCCATCGATCTCCATTCGTTCGAACTCGATATCAAAAATGGCAGAATAGAAGGCAATTGCTCGCTGCATATCCGTTACCGGAATCTCGAAATGCATCCCAATATTGACCATCGAACCCCTTCCTTGTTAGTTAGCGAAAGCGCCGTGCAGGCAGAATCATGCCCCCATTATTGCCATGAAGCCATCCATCAGATCCACGCAGACGGGTCAAAAGACCAGATGGTGCGCTGAGAAGCGCGATCTCGCAGGGGACAAGTGCATGCCAACCTTTGGCCCTAGTTGTCACGCCATACCAAAATGGCCGCGATCTCTTCTCCCTTCTCCCACTCTTTGCCATAGACAAGGGGAGAAGGGTCGAAGATGAGGGGGCAAACCATCGACAAGCAGCAGAGCGTTAAATCAAGCAGGTGCGCGTAGGGTCGATTAGCGAAGCGTAATCGTCCGCACCGCAATCCCGGTGGCGATGGACATAGAGAAGAGATCAGCTGGGGCACTAACAGAATAGCGGCAACCTGTTTTCGCGATCGTCGGACTACACTTCTATTTCAGACATACGTCCCTCTAAATACCTTTAAAAAATGGACTCCCTGATTTTTCTAAAAATGATGACGATCATAATTACATTCATTACTATAAATAAGATTTCCATTTCATAATCTTTTAAGCGACACATATAAATCACGAGGGGGTTGTATGTTTGGGGCTCTGAAAGCTCTTGCTGGCATAAAGTTGGCGGAAAGTTTTATTGACAATTGCGTAAGAGATAAAATCCCTTATCCAGAAATCGGTTCTATTGTATACTGTGACCTTGCATTTGGGCATGCAGAGCACTCTGGCATATATGTTGGAGGGAACGAGATTATCCACTTAAATAAAAAAGGTTGGATTGAATATGTAACTCCACAAGAATTTATATATGGAACTACTGCGATAAGTATCTATACATCATGTCGAAATGGCCAAGCCATTGGAGATAAATACGCTGCCGATAATGCGCGGCGGTTCGAAAAGAATGTATCTGTAAAAAACTACAATGTGTTACTTGATAACTGCCACATGTTTTCATCTGCTTGTATTTCAGGAATAATAAATAATAGCGATTCATTTTTATGGATGTTAAAACATACAGCAGAAAGTGAATTGTTGGCAAATGAGTGGCGAGTTTGGGATACATCGTCAAAATACGGGGCATTGGCACACTCTAAGTCAACTGGCGAATTTCATTATTCTTGGGGAGCAGGTTCAACTGAACAGGCAAAGCGCTTGGCATTAAAAAATGCATCCAATGATTCAGAAATCATCTGTTGGACTGGTGGAAGCAAGTGGATTGCTGTTGCAGCAAATGAAATAAATGTTGGCTGGGATTATGATGAGTCTAAGAAAACAGCTTGCGAAAAGGCCAGAAAAGCATGTGGTGACTCTGACGCAAAAATTATATTGTGCTACTCAACAGAAGATGGTTTTAATTATGAGCCATTATGAAACATTCTTTTTCCGACCCAAATAGTAGTTACAAAAAAACCATGTATGAAGGGCGCTTTCGCGCCCTTCTATATTAATTACCCTTCCTGATTTTCCCCGGCTACCGGTTCGGCTCCGGCAGCGGGTTCAATCTCGATGCGATCGACTCGCTGCAAACCGCGGGGCAGCTTGGCGCCACGGCGGCCACGCTCGCCGCGGTAGTAATCGAGATCGGACGGTTTGAGGGTCAGCTTGCGCTTGCCGGCAAACAGGGTGACCGACTGCCCCTGCGGGATGACGGCGGCCATCACCACAAACTCCTCTCGCGCCTTGACGCGAGCAGAGGGGATGCTGATGAGCTTGTTGCCCTTGCCCTTGCCAAGCACCGGCAGGGTGTTCATCGGGAACAGCAGCATGCGCCCCTCGTTGGAGATGGCCATGCAGAGATCGGTCTCCGGCGAGCCAATCTTCTGGGGTGCCATCACCAGACCCCCTTCCGGCACGGTGAGCAGCGCCTTGCCGTTCTTGTTCTTGCCGATGAGGTCGTCATAGGTGCAGACAAAGCCGTAACCGGCGTCGCTGGCGATCAGATACGGCTCGCCTTCGTTGCCCATCACCAGATGACGCACCTCTTCACCGGCACCCAGTGCAAAGCGGCCGGTGAGCGGCTCGCCCTGACTGCGGGCGGAGGGCAGAGTGTGCGCCTCCAGCGAGTAGGTGCGGCCAAAGCTCGACAGGAACACCGCCTGCTGGTTGCTGCGGCCAAAGGCGTGGGTGAGGTAGTTGTCCCCCGCCTTATAGGAGAGCCCCTCGACATCCACATCGTGGCCCTTGGCGGCGCGCACCCACCCCTTATCGGAGAGGATGACGGTGACCGGCTCGCTCGGCACCAGCTCTTTCTCGGTCAGCGCCACGGCGGTGGCACGCTCCACCAGCGGAGTGCGGCGATCGTCGCCGTACTTCTCGGCATCGGCCAGCAGCTCTTTCTTGAGCAGGGTGTTGAGACGACGCTCGGAGCCCAGGATCAGCTCCAGCTTGTCGCGCTCTTCGGCCAGTTCGTTCTGTTCGGCGCGCAGCTTGAACTCTTCGAGCTTGGCCAGATGGCGCAGTTTCAGCTCGAGGATCGCTTCGGCCTGGGTCTCGGTAATGTTGAAGCGCTCCACCATCACCTTGCCCGGCTCATCCTCGGTGCGGATGATCTCGATCACCTCGTCGATGTTGAGGTAGGCGATCAGCAAGCCTTCGAGGATATGCAGGCGAGCCAGCACCTTGTCGAGGCGGAACTGCAGACGGCGACGCACGGTCTCGCGGCGGAACTGGATCCACTCGCTGAGGATGGTCTTGAGGCACTTCACCTGCGGCCGGTTGTCGAGGCCGAGGATGTTGAGGTTGACCCGGTAGTTCTTCTCCAGATCCGTGGTGGCGAACAGGTGGGCCATCAGCCCCTCTACATCCACCCGGTTGGAGCGCGGTACGATCACCAGACGGGTCGGGTTCTCGTGGTCCGATTCATCGCGCAGATCGGTGACCATCGGCAGCTTTTTCGCCACCATCTGGGCGGCGATCTGCTCCATGATCTTGGCGCCGGAGGCCTGATGAGGCAGCGCTGTGATGACGATGTCGCCATCCTCCTCGCTCCAGACCGCCCGCTGCTTGATGGAGCCCTTGCCGGTCTCGTAGATTTTGCGGATATCGTCGCGCGGGGTGATGATCTCGGCATTGGTCGGGTAGTCCGGCCCTTGAATGTGCTGCATCAACACATCGAGCCCCGCATTGGGGTTGTCGAGCAGCTCGGCACAGGCGTAGGCCACTTCCCGCGCGTTGTGGGGCGGGATATCGGTCGCCATGCCCACCGCGATACCGGTCACCCCGTTGAGCAGGATGTGCGGCAGGCGGGCAGGCAGCACCACCGGCTCCTTCATGGTGCCGTCGAAGTTGGGCGTCCACTCCACCGTGCCTTGCCCCAGCTCGGAGAGCAGCAGCTCGGAGAAGCGCGACAGCCGCGCTTCGGTATAACGCATGGCGGCGAAGGATTTGGGATCGTCCGGCGCACCCCAGTTACCCTGACCGTCCACCAGTGGGTAGCGGTAGGAGAAGGGCTGGGCCATCAGCACCATGGCTTCATAACAGGCGCTGTCGCCGTGGGGGTGGTACTTACCCAGCACATCACCCACGGTACGGGCAGACTTCTTGTGCTTGGAGAGGGCCGACAGACCCAGCTCGCTCATGGCGTAGATGATGCGCCGCTGCACCGGTTTGAGGCCGTCGCCGATATGCGGCAAGGCCCGATCCATGATGACGTACATGGAGTAGTTCAAGTAAGCCTGTTCGGTAAAGGTGCGCATTGGCTGGCGCTCTACCCCGTCCAGACTGAGCTCGATAGCATCACTCATATGTTTTTCTCTTGCTATGGCGCGCCCCAGGAGGGCACGCCTGAAATGCGGGTCGGCAGGTGACCGACGGCTTAGATGATGGCGAGGTTGCCCTTCTCTTCGAGCCATTCGCGGCGATCGCTCGCCCGCTTCTTGGCCAGCAGCATGTCCATCAGCTGCAGGGTCTCGTCAGCCGCATCCCCTTCGCTCTCTCCTGCCGGCTCCATGGTGAGCTGCACCAGACGGCGGGTGTTGGGATCCATGGTGGTTTCCCGCAGCTGTTTCGGGTTCATCTCACCCAGGCCCTTGAATCGGGTCACCATCACCTTGCCCTTCTTCTTCTCGGCCTCGACCCGCTGCAGCACACCGTTCTTCTCGTCCTCGTCGAGGGCGTAGTAGACCTCTTTACCGATATCGATCCGATAGAGGGGCGGCATGGCGACGTAAACGTGCCCCTTCTCCACCAGCGTGCGGAAGTGCTTCACAAACAGGGCGCAGAGCAGGGTGGCGATGTGCAGACCGTCCGAGTCAGCATCCGCGAGGATGCACACCTTGCCGTAGCGCAGGCCGCTGAGATCCTCGGAGTCGGGGTCGAGCCCGATAGCGACCGAGATATCGTGCACTTCTTGTGAGGCGAGCACCTGACCAGCCTCCACCTCCCAGGTGTTCAGGATCTTGCCGCGCAGCGGCATGATGGCCTGAAACTCGCGATCCCGCGCCTGCTTGGCACTGCCGCCCGCGGAGTCACCCTCCACCAGAAACAGTTCGCCCTGCATGGGGTCGGCGCAGTTACAGTCGGTCAGCTTGCCGGGCAGCGCCGGGCCCTGGGTAATCTTCTTGCGCACCACCGTCTTGGCGGCGCGCATCCGGCGCTGGGCGCTGCTGATACAGATCTCGGCGATCTGCTCCGCCAGCTCGGTGTTGCTGTTCAGATAGAGGCTGAAGGCATCCTTCACTACGCCGGAGACAAACGCCGAGCTCTGGCGGGAGGAGAGGCGCTCCTTGGTCTGACCGGCAAACTGCGGATCCTGCATCTTGATGGAGAGGATGTAGGCGCAGCGATCCCAGATATCTTCCGGTGTCAGCTTGACCCCCCGCGGCAGCAGGTTGCGGAACTCGCAGAACTCGCGCATGGCGTCGAGCAGGCCCTGACGCAGGCCGTTGACGTGAGTACCACCCTGGGCGGTGGGAATGAGGTTCACATAGGATTCGGCGAGGCATTCGCCCCCTTCCGGCAACCAGCAGAGCGCCCAGTCCACCGCCGACTGCTCGGAGCTGAACGAGCCGATAAAGGGCTGCTCCGGCAGGCAGGTGTACTGCTTGACCGCGTCGACCAGATAATCCTTGAGGCCATCTTCGTAGCACCACTCCAGCTTGATGCCGGTGTTCTTGTCGAGGAACTTGATGGTGAGGCCGGGGCAGAGCACGGCCTTGGCTTTGAGCAGGTGCTCCAGCTTGGTGACCGAGAATTTGGGCGAATCGAAGTAGCTCGCCTGCGGCCAGAAGCGCACCCGGGTGCCGGTGTTGCGACGGCCGCAGGTACCGGTGATGGTCAGCTCCTGCACCTTCTCGCCACGCTCGAAGGCGATGTCATAGACCTGACCGTCGCGACGCACCGTCACCTCGACCCGATCGGAGAGGGCGTTTACGACCGAAATACCCACCCCGTGCAGACCGCCGGAGAACTGGTAGTTCTTGTTGGAGAATTTGCCGCCCGCGTGCAGCTTGCAGAGGATCAGCTCCACCCCGCTGACGCCCTCTTCCGGGTGGATATCGACCGGCATGCCGCGGCCGTCGTCGATCACTTCGAGGGACTGGTCTTCATGCAGGATCACCTCCAGACTGCGGGCGTGACCTGCCAGCGCTTCATCGACGCTGTTGTCGATGACCTCCTGGCCGAGGTGATTGGGCCGGGTGGTGTCGGTATACATGCCGGGGCGGCGACGCACCGGCTCAAGGCCATTGAGGACCTCAATGGCATCCGCATTGTATTGAGTAGACATGGAGGGCCTTGCGAATTGACGTTTGGAGGGAATCTTAACTGCTAGGCGGGGGTAGAACAAACTCCCCGCACCGAAAGCTTGATCTGGAGAAGAACAAGCAGGGCGAGACCGCCCTTATTGACTCAAACCTGACTATAACCCGAGGAAACGGATGATCTGGGCGGGGTAGCGCTCGAACGCCACAAAGGCGTGGTTGCCGCCGCACTCCAGCGAGAGGCGGGCAAAGCGGTATTCATCCAGCGCCTTGCGATAGTCGAGCACCTCATCTCCCTGCTGTTGCAGGATCCAGAGTCGCTCCGGCGCCGCCACCGGTACCGCCAGTGCCCGCAGCTCGTCCATATGTTGAGGCAGCAGTACATACTGCTCACCCGTATAGGGATTGGTCTGGGGGCCAAGGTAGTCACAGAGCAGCTCGTGCGGGCGCACCGCCGGATTGACCAGCGCCGCGCGGCAGCCGTACTGCTCGCTCACCCGGGTCGCCATAAAGCCACCGAGGGAGCTACCCACGGCGCCGAGCTTAAATTCACTGCCATAACGACGCTGCAGATCTGCGATGGTCTGCTCGATAGCCGCCCAGGCCGCCGCCGGCGTATTGGGCTGGGCCGGAATGATCACCTCGATGTCGGGCCGGTTGGCGGCCACCCAGGCAGCCATCTGCTGCGCCTTGGCGGAGCCCGGTGAGGAGTTGAAACCGTGCAGATAAAGGAGAACCGATTTCATGGAATGCGCTCCTCAATAACCGGTGGCGTTGGGGTCGGGTACAAACTGCCCCACCGGCAGGCGCCACACCTCGCTGGCCACCCGCCCATCCGGATAGAGGGTGAGATAGCGCCAGCCCGGGCCGGATTCATCCAGCGCGAAGCCGTCAGATAGCGGTTTGAACTGGATGCAGGTCGATGGGCTGGCAATCAGCCGCACCCCGCGGTGCACCTCGTCAAACTCCTGATGAACGTGGCCGAACAGGATGGTCTTCTGCTGCGGATGACGGGCCAGCACGGCGAACAGGTCATCGGCATTCTTGAGATTGTGCTGATCCAGCCAGGCGCAACCCACCGGCACCGCCTGATGGTGCAGGGTGATAAGAGCGTGGCGATCAGGATATTGACGCAGGGCACGGTCGAGGGCGGCCAGCTGGTGATCGCCAATCATGCCGTGGGGTTTGCCGCGCACCTGGGTGTCGAGCAGGATCACCTGCCAGTGGTCGCCCACCAGCTGTTTGGATTCGCTGATCCCGGCGGCATGGAGATATTCGGTCATCAGCGGGCTGTCATCGTGATTGCCCGGCAGCCAGTAGATGGGGCGGCCCAGGGGCGCCATCATGGAGGCGAAACGCTGATAGGATTCCGGGCTGTGATCCTGCGACAGATCGCCGGTCGCCAGAATCACCTCGTAGGGGTGTTCATTGGCCTGCACCTGTTCCAGCACGGCGGCCAGACTCTCTGCGGTGCGCACAGCCAACAGCCGCCCTTCGGCACTCGCGAAGAGGTGGGTGTCGGTAATTTGCAACAGGCGCACACTGCCGTCCTGCGCCTGGGGGAGCTCTGTTTCCAAAATCACGCTTCTTTTTATTTGTTCAACTGGAGATATTGATCGGGCTGGTACCATGTCTGAGACAAAATTTTAGCCATTCGGCCAGAAACAGATTTACCTGCTCCTTTTCGTCCCGCTGGTGCATCTTTTTATTGGGATAATCATAACGTGGTTGCAAACGGGAAATCTGTTGCGCTGCACACACTTCCGCCATCCGCACATCATGATACAAACGAATCTCTATCTGAGCTTGTAAATATTCGGGCAATTCGGGGTTGTGCTGGCTCAGGATCACCTGATTGGTGAAGCGACTCTCGCCAATGATGGTGAGCTGGAACTGCAGATCGTTGCCGACCCGATAGCGGCGCTCGGCTCCCACCTCCCCATCTGGCGGCAGCAGTTTCATCAACGCCATGTAGTTGACCTCGCAGGTACGCTGCAAGGACATCAGATCAGGCACATAGCGCCTGCTCTGTTGCAGGGTCAGCGCCACCTCAGCGATCCGCCAGCCAGCGGGCACGCAGCTCGCCATGGTTGAGGGCAAGCCACTGCAGGGCAATGACCGAGGCCGCATTGTCGATGCGTCCCTCTTTGAGCCAGGCGTAGGCCTGTTCGCGGCTCACCACGTGCACCCGGATATCCTCGCCTTCATCAGCCAGACCGTGCAGGCCGCTCGCCTTGCTGGCATCCACCTCGCCCACAAAGACCTCGATCCGCTCGGTGCTGCCGCCCGGGCTCACCAGATAGCTGATGGCATGCTCGCAGCGGGCAACCTCGATCCCGGCCTCTTCTACCGCTTCGCGACGCACCACTGCCTCGGCGGTCTCCCCTTCGTCAATGATGCCGGCCACCAGCTCCAGCAGCCAGGGGGTCGGGCTGGTCTCCATGGCGCCGATGCGGAACTGCTCCACCAGCACGATCTGGTCGCGCACTGGATCATAGGGCAGCAGCGCGGCAGCATGGCCCCGCTCGAACAGCTCGCGCACGATGGGCTGATTCCAGCCGCCAGCAAATAACCGATGCTGCAAACGATAGACATTCACCTTGAAGAAGCCGTTATATCCAGCTGATTTTTCAATGATTTTCACATCATCGGCGGCGTAATGCCGATCTTGCGGCAAGGGTTGCTGCGACATCCGGGGCTCCCGTCAGCTTGACTTGTATCAGTTTGACCATAAAATCCGAGGAACATGAATGAACGTTCATTCACTCGGCGTGCCATGGTGCCATGGTAATGAGGGGTGGATTTTAGCAGCCACAGACCATTTGGCTAGGCGCGCGGGGAGAAAACTGCGTCCGGTTCTTGACGTTCCCGTCACCGGACCTGAGACTCTTAGCATTAAATTTTGCTTATAGTAGAGTGATTAAGCTGCAATCAAGCTTGGTCGGTGACAATATTTGCCTCTCCAGCAACCAGTTTGGGTTACTACATAAGGTTAAAACGATCTATGAAAAGAACACTTTTGTCAGTCATGGTGTTGCTGGGCGTCAGTGCCGGTGCCCATGCCGAAAACCTGCTCGACATCTACAAGCAAGCCCAGATCAAAGACCCGCAGTTGCTGCAGTCCAAAGCCGTTCGCGACCAGGCCTTCGAGAAGATCAACGAATCCCGTGCCCCTCTGCTGCCCCAGATCGATCTGGGTGCCGGGCTCAATTATCTGCAAAACAAGAACGATACCCAGAGCAATACCAACGCCAAGGGTGAGGTGACGCTGTCGCAATCCCTCTATCGTCGCAGTAACTGGGTCAATCTGGATATCAGCGAGAAGCAGGCCACCCAGTCTGATGTCGCCTATAACCTCGAAATCCAGAACCTGATGGTGCGCACCGCCAAAGCCTACTTTGATGTGCTCAAGGCGATGGATACCCTGGAGTTCGTCCGTGCCAACAAGGTTGCCGTAGAGCGTCAGCTGGAGCAAACCCAGCAGCGTTTCGAAGTGGGCCTGACCGCCATCACCGACGTCCATGAAGCCGAAGCCTCCCGCGACCAGGCGCTGGCTGACGAGATCAATGCAGAAAACTCGCTGGACAACAGCTACGAGACCCTGCGCGAGCTGACCGGTATCGATCATCGCAATCTGGACGTGCTGAACACAGATCGTTTCAGCCCGCAGAAGACCGCCTTCGGCTCCGACAAGTGGCTGGAGCTGGCACTGGACAAAAACCTGCAACTGCACAGTGCCCGCATCAGCAAGGACATTGCCAAGGAGCAGATCGATCTGGCCAAAACCGGCCATGAGCCGACGCTGGATCTGGGTGCCGGACTGCAAACCAGCAATACCGATTACAAGCTGGATAGCATGCCGGGCGGCAATGACAATCAGGCCAATATCGGTCTGACCTTCAAGCTGCCCATCTACAGCGGTGGTGCTACCAGCGCCAAGGTGAAGCAGGCTCAATACAACTACGTAGCGGCCAGCGAACTGCTGGAGAAGAACTTCCGCTCGGTGCAGAGCACAGTGCGCTCCTCCTACAACAACGTGAACGCCAGCATCGGCTCGGTGCGCGCCTACAGCCAGTCTGTGGTCTCCGCCGACAGCGCCCTGAAGGCGACCGAAGCCGGTTACGAAGTGGGTACCCGTACCATCGTCGACGTGCTGGACTCCACTCGCAAGCTGTACGAGGCCAAGCAGAAGCTCTCCGAAGCCCGTTACAACTACATCCTCAATATCCTGAGCCTGAAACAGGCTGCCGGTATTCTGGAAGCGCAGGACCTGGTGGAAGTAAACCAGGGTCTGATGCCGGCTACCGCAAAAGCCAAGACCAAAGCCTGATAGCCGTTATCGGGAATGAAAAAGGCGACCGCAAGGTCGCCTTTTTGTTATCCGTATTTCGGTCGGATTGCAGCCGCCGATAGTGAGCCCCGCCAGATTGCGGGGCCAGCAGCGCGTTAGCCGCGCTCGCGGATCGTCTTGATGATGTCGGTGGTGGAGCAGCCATCCTCGAAGTTGAGAACGCGTACCTCGCCGCCGTTGGCAGTCACCTCGGCGTAACCGGCGATATCTTCCGGCTTGTAGTCACCGCCCTTGACCAGCAGATCCGGCAGGATCTCGGCGATCAGGCGCTGCGGGGTATCTTCACCAAATGGCACAACCCAGTCCACCGCGCCCAGCGCAGCCAGTACGGCCATGCGACGCTCGGTCGGGTTGACCGGACGACCCGGCCCTTTCAGGCGACGAACCGACTCGTCGGTATTGACCGCCACGATCAGGCGATCCCCCAGCTTGCCGGCGTTGGCCAGATAGGAGACATGGCCGGCGTGCAGGATGTCGAAGCAACCGTTGGTCATCACTACCTTCTCGCCGCGCAGACGGGCGGCACGAACCGCCACTTTCAGTTGGGCTTCAGACATGACGCCGAAGCCGGTCTCCTGCTCGGTGTAGAGGGCGTTGGCCAGCTCGACCGGACTGACGGTAGAGGTACCCAGCTTGCCGACCACGATACCGGCTGCGGTATTGGCCAGCGCACAGGCTTCGTCCAGGCTCTTGCCTGCCGCCAGCGAGGTGGCGAGGGTCGAGATGACGGTATCACCGGCACCGGTCACATCATAAACCTCGTGGGCCTGAGCTGGCAGATGCAGCTCTGGCTGACCTTCGCGGATCAGGGTCATGCCGTTCTCGGAACGGGTGACCAGCAGGGCATCCAGCTCGAAACGCTTGACCAGATCCAACCCCTTGGCGACCAGCTCCTCTTCGCTCTTCACCTTGCCTACCACAGCCTCGAACTCGGACATGTTGGGGGTCAGCAAGGTAGCGCCGCGGTACTTCTCGAAGTCGGTCCCCTTGGGGTCGACCAACACCGGAATACCGGCGGCACGGGCGCGCTGGATCATGCCGGGCACGTCGTTGAGAGCACCCTTGCCATAGTCGGAAAGGATCATCACGTCACTATTCGGCAGCGCCTGCTCCACCTTGCTCATCAGCAGGGTGGCATCGACGGAGTGGAAGGGCTCTTCAAAGTCCAGACGCAGCAGCTGCTGGTTGCGGGACAGCACCCGCAGCTTGGTGATAGTCGGGAAGTCGGCCAGACGAACGAAATCACAGGCCACCTTGACGCCAGCCATCTGACCGGCCAGGGCATCGGCCGCTTCATCCTGACCGGTCAGGCCAAGCAGCACGGCGTGAGCGCCAAGGGCGGCGGAGTTGAGGGCCACGTTGGCCGCGCCACCGGGACGCTCCTCAATGTGTTCAACCTTGACCACGGGCACCGGCGCCTCGGGGGAGATCCGACCGGTGGGGCCATGCCAGTAACGGTCCAACATGACATCGCCAACGACCAGAACGCGGGCTTTTTCAAAATCGGGCAGGGTGATCTTCATCTGTATCGACTCTCAAAACCTGAAAAATCAGCGGGCGATTTTATCACACTCTTTTATCCGGTGTAGAAAAAGCCGACCGCAGTTGCCGCCGCTGTCACGCTAACCGGACGCGGGTTACCCCTCTGACCAGCACACAGCCATTCGCCCCCGCCCCCCCTTTTCGGCTAGAATCCCCCGATTGTGTTTGCGAACAAGAGATTAGCCATGGCCCATGACAACGCTCCCCGCCTGGAGCCCCGCCTGTTTCATCCCCGTTACTGGGCCAGCTGGTTCGGCCTCGGCCTGCTCTGGCTGCTGACCCTGCTGCCGTGGCGTAGCCAGATGTGGCTGGGCCGTCAGCTCGGTCGTCTCGCCGCCAGGATATTGAAGTCCCGGGTCAAGATTGCCCGTCGCAATCTGGAGCTGGCGATGCCCGAACTGACCCGGGATGAGCGGGAGAAACTGCTTAAGGCAAACTTCGAGAGCGTGGGCTGCGCCGTGTTCGAGGTGGGGATCGCCTGGTTCTGGCCAGACTGGCGGATGCGCAACCTGATGAGGGTGGAAGGGGAAGAGCACGTCATCGCCGCCATGGAAAAAGGTCAGGGCATGCTGCTGCTCTCCTGCCACTTCCTGACGCTGGAACTCAACGCCCGCTGTTTCGGGCTGGTTCGCCCCGGCGTGGGGGTCTATCGCCCCAACACCAATCCGGTGCTGGAGTATGCCCAGTATCACGGTCGCTGCGCCTCCAACAAATATCTGGTAGACCGGATGGATGTGAAGGGGATGATCAAGGCGCTGCGCAACGGCGACGCCCTCTGGTACGCGCCGGATCACGACTACGGCAGCCACGCCAGCGTGTTCGTGCCTTACTTCGCGGTGGAGCAGGCCGCCACCATCACCGGCACCGCCACACTGGCGCGGGTGAAGAACACCGTCACCCTCCCCTGCTACAACATCCGCACCAGAGAGGGTTACACCCTGCATATCGGGGCACCGCTCGCCGACTACCCCAGCGGTGACGACATGGTCGATGCCGCCCGCGCCAACCGCGAGATTGAAGCCGCTGTGCGCAAGGCGCCGGAGCAGTACATGTGGCTCCATCGCCGCTTCAAGACCCGCCCCTCCCCCGAGGATGCCGGTTTCTACTAAACCGCAGCCCCCGACAGGGGATAGCTCGTAAAAACCGACAAACCGCCTGCTGGCGGTTTGTTTTTATCTGCTAAGCAAGCTCCCCGAACATCTGCCGCTCGATAACATCCTGCATGTTGGCGCCCATTCCCATCAATCAGCCGCAAAAGAGCCCTCATCACCGACCGTAAAAACTGAAAGCGGGTTACAAATTTATTGATTCATTGGTAAGCAATGGAGTGTTGCGATAGATCCATCGTCACTACCCACTGATGAGTAATTGAGTGATTTGTCCCATTCGAATACAAAAATTGAATTTGTGACAAAAGTCACTATTCAACAAGAGAGCCACAAAACAACTTTAGTGATTTGAGTCACAAAAAATGACCATTCAAAACAGAAAATATCGAAATGTAGCCGAATTACAGCTCTCGAACGTGATCAGGATCACTAGTTTTGGAGGGGGTATCGCTGGGTATCTGAGAACTGGATCACAAGACACCCCGTTTTCAGCCTAATTTGATATCAAGCTGGTAGATTGAAGTTGCTTAGACGACCGGGATGGCGGTTCGGCAAAACCGGCCATCCCGACTACCACTTTTAATCAAACAGGCTTAAAACGGGGTCCCGACATGTTATCACCGGATACCAAAGTCAAGATACAGAATTTTGGACGCTTCCTGTCCAATATGGTCATGCCCAACATAGGCGCCTTTATCGCCTGGGGCTTTATTACCGCCCTCTTCATCCCCACCGGCTGGCTGCCCAATGAAACCTTGGCCAAGCTGGTCGGCCCCATGATCACCTACCTGCTGCCGCTGCTGATTGGCTACACCGGCGGCAAACTGATGGGCGGTGAGCGCGGCGGCGTGGTCGGTGCCATCACCACCATGGGTGTCATCGTGGGAACCGATATCCCCATGTTCATGGGCGCCATGATGGTCGGCCCGCTCGGTGGCTGGGCCATCAAGCGCTTCGACAAGGCGATGGACGGTCGCGTCAAGAGCGGCTTCGAGATGCTGGTCAACAACTTCTCCGCCGGCCTTATCGGCATGCTGCTGGCCATCCTCGCCTTCTTCGTGATTGGCCCCTTCGTCAAGGTGCTCTCCGGCCTGCTTGCCGGTGGCGTCGGCTTCCTGGTAGAAAACCACATGCTGCCGCTCACCTCCATCTTCGTCGAACCGGCCAAGATCCTGTTCCTCAACAACGCCATTAACCACGGCATCTTCTCGCCGCTGGGGATCCAGCAGGCGACCGAGCACGGCAGCTCTATCTTCTTCCTGATTGAAGCGAACCCGGGCCCGGGCATGGGCGTGCTGCTGGCCTACATGGTGTTCGGTCGTGGTGCGGCCAAGCAGTCCGCGGCTGGCGCCTCAATCATTCACTTCTTCGGCGGCATCCACGAGATCTACTTCCCGTATGTGCTGATGAACCCGCGCCTCATTCTGGCGGTGATCGCCGGTGGCATGACCGGGGTCTTTACCCTGACCCTGTTCAACGCCGGTCTGGTCTCCCCTGCCTCACCGGGTTCCATCTTCGCCGTGTTGTTGATGACGCCGAAAGCCTCCCTGATCGGGGTCGCCCTCTCCATCATCAGCGCCACTCTGGTCTCCTTCCTGGTCGCCGCCGTATTCGTTCGCGCCCAGCAGCCGGAAGCGGACGAGGCTGATGCCCTCGGTGAAGCCACTCGCAAGATGAAAGCCATGAAGGGCGGCAAGCCCGAAACCGCAACGGCCAAGAAGCCGGGCGGCGAACTGATGGCGGTACGCAATATTGTGGTCGCCTGCGATGCGGGCATGGGCTCCAGCGCCATGGGCGCCGGCCTGCTGCGCAAGCGGGTACAGGCCGCCGGGCTCGATATCAGCGTCACCAACCGCGCCATCGATCAGCTCGACGATCAGGTGGACTGGGTCATCACTCACAAGGATCTGACCGAGCGGGCCCGTCGCCATGCGCCGAACGCTCACCATATTTCCCTGACCAACTTCCTCGACAACGGCCTCTATCAGGAGCTGGTACAGAGCCTGAGCCGCGCCGCCAACGATGATGTCGCCAACCCGCAACTGTTGGTGGCCGCCAACGACGACAGCTACGAGCCACAAGCTGCCGAAGTCTTTACCCTGAGCCGTCATGACGTGCATCTGGGACTGAAAGCAGAGAACAAGGAGGCCGCCATCCTGACCGCAGGCCGACTGCTGGCAGAGCGCGGCTATGTGGCGCCCGACTACGTCAACGCCATGCTGGAGCGTGAACAGCTGGTCTCCACCTACCTCGGCGAATCCATCGCCGTGCCTCACGGCACTATCGCCGCCAAAGAGTTTGTGAAGCGCACCGGCATCGTCATCTGCCAGTACCCGGCCGGGGTCGCCTTTGGCGAGGCTGCCGATGAGGTAGCGCGGCTGGTGATCGGCATCGCCGCCCGCAACGACGAACACATGCAGGTGATAACCCGCCTGACCAATGCACTGGATGAACCCGGTCTCATCGACCGGCTGGCCAGCACCACGGATCCCCAGGCCTTCCTGGATCTGCTGGGTGCCGAACAGGCTGCGTAATCATCTTTCATCGTCTTTGGTTCAAGAGGTTAATATCATGAAAACATTGCATTTTGGTGCTGGTAACATCGGTCGCGGCTTTATCGGTAAAGTGCTGGCGGATGCCAGCCATCAGGTCACCTTCGCCGACGTCAACGACACCCTGATCGACCAGCTCAACCACCGCCAGGAGTACAAGGTCCATGTGGTGGGAGCGGATCAGAAGCTGGACGTGGTGCGCAACGTGGCGGCGGTAAGCTCCGCCGGTCACGAGGTGATCGCCCGCATCATCACCGCCGATCTGGTCACCACGGCTGTAGGCCCCAACATTCTGGACAAGATTGCCAGCACCCTGGCCAAGGGGCTGCAGGCCCGTTTCGATGCCGGCAACCTGACCCCGCTCAACGTCATCGCCTGCGAAAACATGGTGCGCGGCACCAGCCACCTCAAGCGGGAGGTACTCAAGTACCTCCCGGTCGCGTATCATGCCACGCTCGAATCCTGTATCGGCTTCGTCGACTCGGCGGTGGATCGCATCGTGCCGCCCGCCGCGGCTGCCAACGATGACCCGCTTGAAGTGACGGTAGAGAGCTTCAGCGAGTGGATCGTCGACCAGACCCAGTTCAAGGGGGAGCTGCCACAGGTGGCGGGCATGGAGCCCACCGATAACCTGATGGCCTTCGTCGAGCGCAAGCTGTTCACCCTCAACACTGGCCACATCGTCACCGCCTATCTCGGCAAGCTGCGGGGCTACCGCACAGTGCGCGAGGCGATCGAGGATCCGGTGATCCGCAGCAAGGTGCGCCGCGCCATGGAGGAGAGCGGTGCCGTGCTGGTGAAACGCTACGGCTTCGACCCGCGCCTGCACGCCGCCTACATCGAGAAGATCCTGGCCCGCTTCGCCAACCCCTATCTGGTGGACGAGATTGACCGGGTCGGTCGTCAGCCACTGCGCAAGCTGGCGGCGGGGGATCGACTGGTGAAGCCGCTGCTCGGCACCCTGGAGTACGGCCTGCCCAACGAGCAATTGCAGGAAGGGATCGCCGCGGCGCTCCACTATCGCAATGCAGATGACCCGCAGGCGGTGGAGTTGCAAGCCCTGCTGGCGGAGCTTGGCCCGGCCAACGCGCTGGCCCGCGTCACTGGACTGGATGAAGAGAGCGAAGTGGTTCGCGCCATCGTCGCCCGTTACGAAACCCTGTAATGACCCTGCTTGCGGCGCATTCAGCCACCACTGATAGCGCGCCAAGCGCTTGAATGGCAAGGGAATGTGCCCCATATGATAAAAACCGGGAGAGAGGCCCACTCTCTCCCTGTCAGCTGGACCCAATGCACCTATGACCACACACCAGGAAGATGAAGTACTGGAACGACTGAATGAGCAGGATGGCCCCCGCGGCTTCTTTCTCGAAGCCGTGACCATCCTGGAAGAGGCGGTCGACTCCCTGATGCGACGCGCGTTCCGTCAGGAGGAGTATGCCGTCAAATACGCCATCGAACCCCTGCTCAACCAGAGCGGCCCCCTCGGCCAGCTGGAGGTGCGCCTCAAGCTCATCTTCGCCCTCGGCCTCATCTCACTCGAGCGCTATCAGGATATCGAAGCCTATATCAAGATCCGCGACTTTCTGGTGCGCGACCCCAAGGATTACCGCTTCAGCGACAAACCGATCCGCGACCTGCTCGACCGCCTGCACGGGGTCAATCAGGGCGGCATGATGAAGCTGGAGCCCCCCGCCAGCGAAGAGGATTGGGCCTTCTACCAGATGCAGCTCAACCGGCTCGATCAGATGGTGCGCTCCGCACTGGTACTGGCGCTGGCCGACTGCGTCGGCGAGCTCCACAAGGAGAGCCCCATCTAATCCGGCCCCGAGGCCACACCATCACCACGGTTGGCGTCTGGCTGGCGCCCTGCACACCACCGCCAGCCACCATGACGCCGACTGTCGCACATCTCCCCATCCCGGCCATGACGCACGCTCCTTCCGGTGTCAATCTGACCAACTTAGCCACTACACTAGCTCCATACTCACTGCCTGAATCGAGGTCTGCATGATTGCCCTCTCTCTGGCCGGGATCGCCCTGGTCTCCGTGCTGGCCCAATGGATCGCCTGGTCGCTGCGGGTGCCCGCCATCTTGTTTCTGCTGCTCACCGGCCTGACTCTGGGCCCGGTCAGCGGCCTGCTCGACCCCGATGCCCTGCTCGGGGATCTGCTGTTTCCGCTGGTCTCCCTGTCGGTGGCCATCATCCTGTTCGAGGGGGCACTGACCCTCCATCTGGCCGAGCTCAAGGGGATCGGCAAGGTGGTGCGCAATCTCTGCTCCACCGGCATGCTGGTCAGTTTCGCCGTCATCGGCAGCGCCGGTTACTTCCTGCTGGGGCTGGACTGGCGGGTCGCCACCATGCTCGGCGCGGTACTGGTGGTAACGGGCCCGACGGTGATCGCCCCCATGCTCAACGTGATCCGCCCCACCCGGGAGGTGGACCGCATCCTGCGCTGGGAGGGGATCGTCATCGACCCTATCGGCGCCCTGTTTGCGGTGCTGGTGTTCGAGGCGGTGCGCCTCGGCAGTCAGGGGGATCTCATCAGCCATACCCTGCTGGCGCTGGGCAAGACAGTGCTGGTCGGTTCCCTGATCGGGGTGGCGGCAGGCTGGCTCACCACCCTGCTCATTCGCAAGGACTGGCTACCGGTCAGCCTGCACAAGTTCGGCGTGCTGGCGCTGGTGCTGGTCACCTTCAGCTTCTCCAACTGGCTGAGCCACGAGTCCGGCCTGCTGGCGGTGACCGTGTTCGGCATCTGGCTCGCCAATCAGGAGGGGCTGGATCTGGAAGAGGTGCTGGCGTTCAAGGAGGATCTCGCGGTCATCCTTATCTCCAGCCTGTTTATCCTGCTGGCGGCCCGCCTCGATCTGGCACAGCTCTGGCAGCTCGGCCCCATGGTGCTGGCGCTGCTGTGCGTGGTGCAGTTTGTGGCGCGCCCGCTCTGTATTCTGGTCTCGACCTGGGGCTCGGATCTCTCCTGGCGAGCTCGCGCCCTGCTGAGCTGGATCGCCCCGCGCGGCATAGTCGCGGCGGCGGTCAGTGCCTCGTTCGCCATCAGCCTGCATCAGGCCGAGATCCCCGATGCCGACAAGCTGGTGCCACTGGTGTTTGCGGTGATCATCTCCACCGTGGTGTTGCAGAGCCTCACCTCGGCACCGCTGGCCAGCCTGCTCAAGATGCGCCAGAGCGCCCCCAACACCTGGCTCATCATAGGGGCCAACTCGGTGGCGCGGGCCATAGGCCGGGCGCTGGCGGATCAGGGTGTGCCGGTACAGCTCTGCGATCCCGCCTGGGAGTTCTGCAAACAGGCGCGGATGAGCAACCTCCCCTGCTATTTCGGCAACCCCCAGTCGGAACATGCCGAGCTGCACCTGCCGCTTACCAGCATCAGTACCGTGCTGGCGCTCTCCCCCAACCGCCACAACAACGCCCTCGGGGTGCTGCACTTTGCCCACCTCTACGGCGAGGAGCAGGTCTACTCCCTGCGCTCCAGCGAGCAGCACGGCAAGGCCAACCGGGAGAGCGCCACCTTTCGCGCTCGCCAGAACCTGTTCGGCCCCGACATCAACTATGCCCGGCTGAGCGGCCTGCTGAGCCGGGGTGGCCAGATCAAGGCGACCCGCCTGAGCGAGGCGTTCGACTGGGCCCAGTATCAGACCGCCAATCCCGGCGCCATCCCGCTGTTCATCATGGATGGCAAGGGCAAGCCCCAGATCGTTACCGGCCCCGTCACCCCGCAGGCGGGTGAGCTGCTGATCGCCCTGCAACCGCCCAGAGAACAGGGCGCCGAATGAGCGAAGCCAACCACAATCCGCTGATCGCCCCTCTGCTGGTGCTATTGCAACAGGCGGCGGGCAGCTACAAGGTGCATGAACTGATGGCTGATCTGCGCCAGCAGGGGGCAATTCCGGTACTGGCCGACGATGAGCAACTGCAGTTGTTTCGGGTCAACTTCCTGATCATGAACGCCCTCTACCAGCTGCAGGCCGAGCTTTATGAAGAGGGTTGGTGGCTGGTGATCAGCACCCTGGATATCCGGCTCGAACCACTGGTCGGGAGCTCGGAGGCCAGTCACGGCTTTGCCCTTAGCGAAAATCTGCGTAGCTACTATCTAGACTGGCAGGTGTTCTGGCAGACCGATCGTGCCGAAGTTGAGGCCCTGCTCAACCGCTTCTGGCGCGCTTATGACGGTGAGGGGCACAAAGCCGAGGCGCTGGCCCTGTTCGAGTTGAATGAAGGGGCGAGTCAGGAGGCAATCCGCCGCCGCTGGCGGGAGCTGGCATTGCAGCACCATCCGGATCGGGGCGGCAATGCCGAGACCTTTATCCGCATCCGCTGGGCATGGGAGGTCCTGCGGGGATGATCCCGTTGCCGCATATAAAGGGCAGGCATAGACTGGAGCTGGATATTCCCCACAGGAGAGCATCATGACAGTCAGTGAACTTCGTAAGCTCTATCAGCAACAGATCCTGCAAGAGGCCGAAATACTCCACGACGTGGCCATTCCCGGCTGGATCATCGAATTCAGAGGCAAGGATGGCGCCCTCTACGAGCTGACCGACACCCTCGGCTGCCCGGTCAGTTTCGGCACCGTCGAGCAGGCCCGCGAACATCTGCATCAGGTGGCCGACTGCCCGGTTCAGGTGGAGCACCTCTACCGCTTCTTCGAACGCTAGCCCCACCCACCACACACTAAAAAGGCTCCCGAGGGAGCCTTTTTGTTATTCCGGTTGCTTTCTATTCCGGTTGCAGCGGTTCCGCCACCTTGCCCTCCAGCTTTCTTACCGGCTTTTGCAGGATCAGGTTGGCCGGATAGGTGACCAGATCGCCGTTGTCATCACGCACCCGCACATAGAAGAGGCCAATCTCGGTGATGACGCCGGTGACCGAATCATCCTTGTCGAGGATGCGGATCCGGTCGCCAATCTTGTAGGGGAAGGCGAAGAAGATGGTGATGCTGGCGGTGATGTTGGAGAGGATCGACCACTGGGCCACCATGGCGACCCCCAATACTGCAAAGAAGGAGGAGGCGAGCACCACCAGTCGGGAGAAGTCGAGCCCCCACACCCCGGCCAGCACCAGCAGGGTGGCGCAGCCGAGCAGGAAGTGGAACACATGGGCCACGTAGAGCACCCGGTTCTCGCTCACCTGCCTGCTCTGACCGAGCGCCAGCAGACTCTTGTGAATAAGCCGCCGGATCAGGGTATGCCCCAGCAACAGCAGCAGGGTCAGACCAATTGATTGCCACATGGGTTATGCCTCCTTACCACCAGCGCCGATGTTTGAGCCAGATAGCCAGCCCGCTTGCCAGCGCCACCAGCGAACCGCAGAAGACCCAGAAGGCGGTCGGATTCTCGGCCCCGGGGATACCGCCGAGGTTGATGCCAAACAGACCGGTCAGGAAGCTGGCAGGTAAAAAGAGCAGTGCCATCACCGACATCTGGTAGGCGCGGCGGTTAGTCGCCTCCGCCATCAGATTGTTGATCTCGTCTGCCAGCACAGCGGTGCGCGCTACTCCGGCATCGAGGTCGTCGAGCCAGCGCCGCAGCCGATCGGCGATATCGAGCAGACGACGGCGGTCATCCTCATCCAGCCAGCTGATCTTCTCGTTGGCCAGCCGCGCCACCAGATCCCGCTGGGGGGAGAGGTAGCGGCGGATCATGATGAGCTGCTTGCGGATCAGCGCCAAGCGGCCATTGGCGGGCATATCGCGCATCAGCACCATCTCCTCCAGATCGAGGATCTTGTCGTGCAGCTCCTCGACAAACTCCCCCGCCCGATCGGTCAGGGCATCGCAGATCTCCACCAGCCAGTCGGCCGGGGTATCGGCGCCACCACCCAGCTTGAGCTGGTTGAAGACATCCTGTTCGGAGAGCAGCGGACGACGACGGCTGCTGATGATGAGATCCGGGGTGATGAAAATACGCAGCGCCACCATCTCTTCGGGCCTGTGATCCTTGTTGTGGTTGATGCCACGCAGGATCAGCAGCACCGTCTCCCCCATCCGTACCAGCTTGGGACGATTGCTCTGGCCGAGCAGCGACTCCCTGGCCGCCTCGCTGAGCAAGGGGGTCTGCAACAGCCAGCGTGCCGAATCGGGATTGCCGTAATCCAGATGCAGCCAGCCGGGATGCGCCGCCGGGACTTCACTTCCCGCCGTCAGCGGCGCCATGCCACCCTTGCCATCCAGAGTCAGGGCATAAATCACTTCACCGGGCACCCGATCCATCTCGTCTCCTTCTCGTTTCATGTGCTGGCCCCAGCTTACACCAAAGGTTGGGCCGACTCAGCCCCGCGCCGGGAAGGGGAGGCCTGTGTTAACATGGCCGCACTCGTTTTCCATCCGCTTTCACTACAGGAAACCATGCCATGCCCATCTGGGTTGATGCCGATGCCTGCCCCATTCCGGTCAAGGAGATCCTCTACCGCGCCGCCCACCGCGCCCAGGTCGTCACCACCCTGGTGGCCAATCAGGGATTGCGGGTGCCCCCCTCGCCTTTCATCAAAACCCAGCAGGTGGAAAAGGGATTCGATGTGGCAGATCATGTCATCGCCCAGCAGGTTCAGCCCGGCGATCTGGTGATCACCGGTGATATCCCCCTCGCCTCCTGGGTGATCGATGCCGGTGGCGAGGCACTCAATCCCCGCGGCGAGATCTACACCCGCGAGACCATCAAGGCGCGGCTCGGCATGCGCAACTTTATGGAAGAGTTGCGTTCAGCCGGCGTGCAGACCGGCGGCCCGGCCCCCTTCAATGCCGCCGACAAACAGCGTTTTGCCAACGCCCTCGACAAGTGGCTGGTCAAAGGCAAGCTGTAAAGAGACCCTAAAGGCGCCCTGCTTGGGCGCTTTTTCGCCGTAACATCCTGATTTTTAAAATAAGAGCTGACCACAACCGTCAGGCTGGTAAGATGCGCCGCCATCTTGTCCACGCCGTAATCATCATGACCGCCCAAGGGCACCTGCTCTTCTCCGTTACCTGCACCCTGATCGCCCATAAACTGCAGCTCACTCCGGCACTGGCCGATGCCAGCCTGTGGCAGACCATCCCTGCCGCGCTGGCCAGCGCCCTGTTGCCCGACCTCGACCACCCCAAATCGGTGCTGGGGCAGCGCCTGCCGTGGATCTCGAAACCTCTGTCGCGGCTGTTCGGCCATCGCGGCTTCACCCACAGTCTGCTGGCGGTCGCCGCCGCTATCTGGGGGCTGAACCAGAGCCTGCCGCCGGACACCCTGCCCATGGGGGTCAAGGATGCACTCATCGTCGGCTACCTCAGCCACCTTTTGGGGGATTGGCTCACCCCGGCGGGCATTCCGTTCTT
>NZ_JBFOCS010000048.1:0-21495 GCF_040907905.1 Aeromonas sp. s13
GTGAAAAAATTCATATGAAGCCGTCTGTTTTCGCTGGCAATCTCATCTGCCAGCAATAAGGAAGGGGAGCCATTGGCTCCCCTTCTCTCTTCTCTTCCGATTCAAATCTGGAAGTCGAGGGCGGGCTCGCAGCCCATGGCGCGGGCCTGAATATCCGCCAGCGCCAGCTCGGGGTTGCAGAGCTGGATAAACTGCCAGGCAAAGTTGTGCTGGAACTGCCCCTGCTTGAGGCCAATCCAGGCGGTGTGGGGGGCAAACAGATGGCTGCCATCGAGCTGCACCAGCCCCTGATCCCGCTGGGCATCGAACGCCATGTCGGCCAGTATGCCGACCCCCATCTCCAGCTCGACATAGGTCTTGATGACATCGGAGTCCTGCGCCGTCAGCAGGATCTGCGGTTCAATGCCAGCCGTAGCAAAGGCTTCATCCACCCGCACCCGCCCGGTCAACCCGGCTTGATAGGTGACGATGGGCCAGTTGGCCAGCGCCGCCAGCGTCAGATCCCGCTCGCCTGCCAGCGGATGTTGCTCGGGCACCACGATGTTGTGGTGCCAGCGGTAGTAGGGGAATGCCACCACCCCTTCGCTCTTGTCGAGCTGCTCGCTGCTGATGCCGATATCCACCTCGCCGGTCTGCACCAGCCGCACTATCTCCTCCGGGCTGCCCTGACGCAGCTCCAGCTGTACCAGCGGGAACTGCTCGCGAAACGCCTTCACCACCCGCGGCAAGGCATAGCGCGCCTGGGTATGGGTGGTAGCCACCAGCAAACGGCCCGAGTCGCGGTTGGCAAAGGTGCTGGCCAGTTTGCGGATGTTGTTGGCGTCATTGAGAATGCGCTCGGCAATCACCAGCAACTCCTTGCCCGGCTCGGTCATACCGAGCAGCCGCTTGCCGTAGCGGATGAACAACTCGATCCCCAGCTCCTCTTCCAGCTCGCGGATATGGCGACTCACCCCGGATTGCGAGGTAAAAAGGGCGTTGGCCACCTCGGTCAGGTTGTAATCCCGCCGCGCTGCCTCCCGGATAATTCGTAACTGCTGAAAATTCACCTTGTCGCCTCCTGCGAAGAGTGGGCGACACAAGCTGGTCACCCCCTCATTTTTGTTATTTGGCCGGATCATGCCCCGGCAAAGCGCCTGAACCCGGGCAGCCATGCCACCCGCAACACAACATCAAATCTGGTAATCGGGATAGAACTGCGCCTGTCTGGCGACCAGCCGCACCCCCTGTCCCGGGGAAAACTGCTTGGCCGCCTCCTTGCTCAGCTCCGCCTCATAGTGAGCCCCTTTGGTCTCGCTATCGCCACGCAGCTCCACCCGAATGCGTGGCCCCATGGGCAGCAGACGGGTGATGGTGGCGCGGATCCCGCCCGGCGCATCGGCTGGCAGAATGTCCAGTTCATGGGGACGGACATAGGCGATGGCGGCACTGCCGTTTGCCAGATGAGAAGCCGACGGCCCGCCGAGCAGCTGCTCGCCGACACCGAATCCCTGCGCCGCCACCCGACCGCGGAACTGGTTCACGCTGCCAAGGAAGCTGTGGACGAAGGAGCTGGCGGGCTGGTCATAGACCTCGGCCGGGGTGCCGATCTGCTCGACCCGTCCGGCATTCATCAACACCACCCGATCCGCTACCTCCAGCGCCTCCTCCTGATCGTGAGTCACGAACAGACTGGTGACGTGCAGTTCGTCGTGCAGCTCGCGCAGCCAGCGGCGCAGCTCCTTGCGCACCTGAGCATCGAGGGCGCCGAAGGGCTCGTCCAAGAGCAGTACCTTGGGCTGCACCGCCAGCGCGCGGGCCAGCGCGACCCGCTGACGCTGACCGCCGGAGAGCTGGGTCGGATAGCGCTCGGCCACGTGGCTGAGCTGCACCAGATCCAGCAGCTCCTTGACCCGGGCGCGGATCGCCGTCTCGGCCGGGCGCTCACTGCGCGGTTTGACCCGCAGACCAAACGCCACGTTCTCGAACACCGTCATATGGCGAAACAGGGCGTAGTGCTGGAACACGAAGCCGACGTTGCGCTCGCGCACATGGAGATCCGAGGCGTCCTCGCCACGGATGATGACGCTGCCACTGTCGGCCTGCTCCAGCCCGGCGATGATCCGCAGCAGGGTGGTCTTGCCACAGCCGGAGGGGCCGAGCAGCGCCACCAGCTCACCGTCATGAAAGTCGAGGTTGATGTCTGCCAGCGCCGCGTACTGATTGAAATGCTTGTTGAGTTGTTGAACCTGAATGCTCATGGCTGCCTCTTTAAAACGGTAATTCAGTGAGATTTGGTGGGCTGGACACGCAGCCGGGCCAACAGGGTTTCACCCAGCAGGGTGAAGATCCCGAACAGAGCCAAGAGGCTTGCCACCGCAAAAGCGGCGCCGGTCTGGTACTCGTTGTAGAGGATTTCGATATGCAGCGGCAGGGTATTGGTCTGGCCGCGAATATGGCCGGAAACCACCGACACGGCGCCAAACTCCCCCACCGCGCGGGCGGTACAGAGCAGCAGGCCATACATCAGGCTCCAGCGAATACCGGGCAGGGTGACGCGCCAGAACATCTGCAGGCCGCTCGCCCCCAGCATGATGGCAGCCTCTTCCTCTTCAGGGCCGCGCGCCTCCATCTGAGGCAGCAGCTCGCGCACCACGAAGGGCACGGTAATGAAGGTGGTGGCCAGGATGATCCCCGGGGTGGCGAAGATGATCTTGATGTCGTGCTCGCTCAGCCAGTCACCAAACCAGCCGCGGCTGCCGAACATCAACACCAGCATCAGCCCGGCGATCACCGGCGACACCGAGAAGGGCAGATCGATGATGGTGATGAGCAGCTGCCGACCGGGGAAGCGGAAACGGGCGATGGCCCAGGCCGCAGCAATCCCGAACAGCAGATTGAGGGGAACGGCGCAGAGCGTCACCAGTGCTGTCAGACCGAGGGCGCTCAGGGCATCCGGCTCGCTGATGGCGTGCCAGAAAAAAGCCAGCCCCGGCGTCAGCGCCTGAATAAAGACGGTGGCCAACGGCAGCAGCAACAGGGCGGCAAACCAGCCCAAACCGACCGTGATGAGCAGCCACTTGACCCACTGGGGTTCACGGATCACGACCGGTGCCTTGCAAGCGGGGGCCGTCTCCACAGGGGCCGCCTCAATGGCGATAACAGATGAACTCATATCCGGCTCCCTCCGATGCGAGACCAGCTCCAGGCCTGCAACTTGTTGATTAGCAGTAACAAAATGAACGAAATCAGCAGCATCACCACGGCGATGGCGGAGGCACCGGCGTAGTCATACTCCTCCAGGTGGCTCATGATCATCAGCGGCGCGATTTCCGAGACCATCGGCAGGTTGCCGGCGATGAAGATGACGGAGCCGTACTCCCCCACCCCGCGGGCAAACGCCAGCGCAAAACCGGTCAGCAGGGCAGGCACCAGGGTGGGCCAGAGCACTCGCAGAAAGGTCTGCCAGCGATCTGCGCCGAGGCTGGCGGCTGCCTCCTCTTGCTCGGTTTCAGCCTCCCGCAGCACCGGCTGCAGGGTACGCACCACAAACGGCAATCCGATAAAGGTGAGTGCGATGACCACCCCGATAGGGTTGTAGGCGAGCTGAATGCCGAGCGGCGCCAGCAACTGGCCGATCCAGCCGTTGGGGGCGAAGATGGCGCACAGGGCGATGCCGGAAACGGCGGTCGGCATGGCGAATGGCAGGTCGATCAGCGCATCCACCAGACGACGACCGGGGAAGGTGTAGCGCACCAGGATCCAGGCCAGGATCAGGCCAAACAGGCTGTTGAGTAGCGCCGCGACAAAGGCCGCACCGAAGCTCAGGCGAAAGGAGGCAAGCACCCGGGGTGAACCGATCACCTGCCAGAACTCTGCGGCGGTCAGGTTGTTGATCGCAAACAGCACCAGGGCCGAGAGCGGCAACAGCACCAGCAGGCCCAGATAGAGCAGGCTGAACCCCAAGGTGGGGCCAAAACCGGGCAGGACAGAATAAGAACCAAATCGCATAACACATCCATCTGTTATGAAGAATTTTCGATATGGTGATTCTGCTCACTCCCCTCATCGGCAACAAACATCAATTGCGACTTTGCTAATCACTTTTTTGTCTAACCGCAGAGTCACAAGGCTCTTGGCGCACTCCAAATAAAAAAAGGTCTTTTATATAAATAAAAGACCTAAGAAATGGAGCAATACGGAGCGGAGCATTCAAAGAACGGGGGCATGGAGTAGCCAACGAACAGCGCGCTCGCCAACCCTCCAACCACTTCACAGATACCTAGCGAAAGCCCAGTATGACCGGCCGGGGCGATGCGGTCTTGACCGGTGCCACCACCAGCTCACCACGGCGGTAGAGTGCCCCCAGCAAATGCAGCCCCTGATGCCAATCCCCATGACCGGACTGGGCATTGATATGGCCAGCCTCACCGGCATCGAACAGCGGTACCTGCCACTGGCGACTCCAGTATTCGGCTCGCTCGAAGCTCATCCAGGGATCGTTGCGGCTGGCCACCAGCTGGGCCGACACCTGCAGCGGCCCGGCCAAGGCCTCATCCGCAATACCAAAACGGGCGGGATCGGCGGGCGCCACCAGAAAGATCGAGGCCACCTTCTCCGGCTGCAAGCGGGCCGCCGCGATGGCGGTCAGGGCGCCGAAAGAGTGGGCCACCAGATGGACCTGGCTGCGGCGACGTTTCAGCTTGCTCGCCAGCTTGGCACTCCAGACCCTGAGGTCCGGCTTGTCCCACGGTAGCCCGGTCATCCGCTGCCATTGGGGAAAATGATCGTGCCAGCGGCTCTGCCAGTGATCCGGCCCACTGTTGTGCAGACCGGGAACCAGGAGGATCTTGTTCATCTTGGTGCTCCTATCGGCTGGCACAGGGGCCAGTTCAGTGATGGATAACGAAGCTATCAACGACCCGGCTGATAGATCTGGTCAAACAGACCGCCCTGGGCGAAGTGTTTCTTCTGGGCTTTCTCCCAATCCCCTTCCAGATCCTTGACGGTAAAGAAGGCAAGCTGCGGGAACTGGGCTGCCGTCTCCTTCAGGATCGCCGGGTTGCTGGGGCGATAGTGATGTTTGGCGACGATATGCTGCCCCTCGTCAGAGTAGAGATAATCGAGATAGGCCTTGGCCACCGCTTCGGTACCGTGCTTCCTGGCCACCTTGTCCACCACCGCGACCGGCGGCTCCGCCAGAATGGAGACCGAAGGCACCACCAGCTCGAACTTGTCGCTGGCCCCCGCCTGACCAAGCACCAGCAGGGCTTCGTTCTCCCACGCCAGCAGCACGTCACCGAGACCGCGCTCGGTAAAGCTGGTGGTGGCACCGCGGGCGCCTGAGTCCAGCACCTTCACGTTCTTGAAGAGATCGCCGACAAACTGCTTGGCCCCCTCTTCACTGCCGCTCTTCTTCAGGGCATAGCCCCAGGCGGCCAGATAGTTCCAGCGTGCCCCGCCAGAGGTCTTGGGGTTGGGAGTCACGATGGCGACATCCTTGCGCACCAGATCATCCCAATCCTTGATCTGCTTGGGATTGCCCTTGCGCACCAGGAAGACAATGGTGGAGGTATAGGGCGAGGCGTTGTTGCCGAGGCGACTCTGCCAGTCGGCAGCGGTCAGCCCCTCCTTGGCGATGGCGTTGACATCGTAGGCCAGCGCCAGCGATACCACGTCGGCCTCCAGTCCATCCACCACGGCGCGGGCCTGCTTGCCGGAGCCACCGTGAGACTGGCTCACCACCACGTCGTCGCCGGTTTTGGCCTTCCACTCCTTGGCAAAGGCGGAGTTGTACTCCTGAAACAGCTCGCGGGTCGGATCGTAAGAGACGTTGAGCAGGCGGATCTCGGCGGCATTGGCCTGGCCCAATGCCAACAGAGAGAGCAGGGTCAGGGCGGTCATTCGCAGTTTCATGGTGATACTCCATATCTTGTTGGGTTGAGAACAGCATGCCGTGGAGTTGTTATGCCCAGAAGAAAGAAATAACTCTTTGCTTATCTCTTTTGCTCATATCAGCTCAGCTACCCGCACCGGGAGCCGGACGCACACTCTGTGAGCCATGCCCCTCTGTGACCTCAAGCGCTGTGCCATCATGGGAACAAGGCAGGCAGATGACGAAAAGGAAGTCGTTATGTGGATCAATGCAGAACCCGTCAACGGTGCCCTGGTCTCGCTGGCCATCGGCCTGATTATCGGACTGGAACGGGGCTGGCAGGTTCGCCAGCTGGGTGATAACCAGCGCATCGCCGGGATGCGTACCTACGGCCTCATCGGCCTGCTCGGCGGGGTGTGCGGTTTGCTGCTGCCTACCCTGGGCCCCTGGCTGCCGCTGCTCGGCCTTCTAACGGTGGTGATCGGCTGCGGCCTCTCGGTCTGGCTGGCCCAGCGCTGGCAAGGGGAGTTTGGCCTCACCAGCTCGGTAGCTATGCTGCTCACCTATTTGCTGGGGCTGATGTCGGTGCTGCTGAGCCCGAGCGAAGCGGTGGCCTGCGCCGTGCTGGCCGCCCTGTTGATGGGCTTGAAGGGACAGATCCAGCAGGGGATGCTGTTTCTCAGCGAAACCGAATTCCACGCCACCCTGCGCTTTCTGCTTATCTCGCTGGTGCTGCTGCCGGTGCTGCCCAACGAGGAGATGGGGCCCCTTGATGCCTTCAATCCCTTCAAGATCTGGCTGATGGTGGTGGTGATCGCCGGCATCTCGTTTTGTGGCCACTTCGCGGTTCGTCTGCTCGGCACCCGCGCCGGGCTGGTGCTCACCAGCATACTGGCGGGATTGGCCTCCTCCACCGCCCTCACCCTACAGTTCGCCCGTCTCAACAAGGAGCAGGGCGGGCTGGAGCGACTGCTGGCCACCGGCATCCTGCTGGCGGGGGCCACCATGTGGCTGCGGCTGCTGGTACTGGTGCTGCTGATTCACAGCGAGCTGGCGATGCGCCTCATCGCCCCCCTGTTGCTGCTGGCCACCACAGTCTACGGCTTTGCCTTCTGGTTCTGGCGTCAGCGCGAGGAGCTGACCGACGGCCCGGTAAAACCGGAAACCAGCAACCCGCTCGATCTCGCCACCGCCATCAAGTTCGGCCTGCTGCTGGCGCTGATCGGCTTTATGGCAACTCTGCTGCAAGACAAGGTAGGCAACTCCGGGGTCTATCTGCTGTCGCTGGTGTCGGGGATCACAGATGTGGACGCCATCACGCTGTCGCTCTCCCAACTCTCCCACAAGGAGCTGGCGCTGGAGGTGGCGGCCCGCGGCATCCTGCTAGCCGGGCTGGTCAACTCGCTGGTGAAGGGGCTGCTGGCCCTGGGGATAGGCGGCCGCCGGCTGGGGCTGCGGGTGCTGCTCCCCTACTTCGTCTCGGCCCTGCTGATCCTGCCCCTCGTCTGGCCCGCAGGTTGACGGGGATCACCTGCCAGAAGTGACAGACTGACGCCTCTCGCGCTTGTCACGTATACTGCCACCTCTTGCAGCATGAGGAGGTAGCAATGGCGAGCGACTGGGACAAGGTACTGGCAGGCGGGGCACTGGATAGCCAGAGCGAGGAGATCGCCAACGACCGGATCCGCGGTCAGGCGCTGCTGGCCAAGCTCAACGGTTCATCGGCGGGCGATAGCCCTTTGCGCCAGCAGATTTGCCGCGAGCTGTTCGGCCACTGCCCCAACTCCTGCTGGATCAGCACGCCGTTTACCTGCGAATTCGGCCGCAACATCCATATCGGCGAGAAGACCTTCTTCAACTTCAACGTCACCATTCTCGACGTGGGCGAAGTGCACATCGGCAGCCATGTGCTGCTGGCCCCCAACGTGCAGATCTACACCGCCACCCACACCATGAACTATCTGGAGCGACGCAACTGGACCGCCTACAACAAGCCGGTGCGGATCGGTGACGACTGCTGGATTGGTGGCGGCGCCATCATCTGCCCCGGCGTCACCATAGGGCCGCGCTCCATCATAGGTGCCGGCGCCGTGGTGACCCGCGACATCCCGGCCGACTCGGTGGCGGTGGGCAATCCGGCCAAGGTGATCCGCACCCTCAAGCAGGACGAGGAGCGCTGCTGGGAGTTGGCCCAATGATGGCGCTGGCGCTGCTGCCACTGGGCGCCGCCCTCTGGCTCGGCCTAGGCGAGCAGCAGTGGTGGCCGCTGGCCGCACTGCTGACCATGAGTCTGCTGACGCTGGCAGCCTACGCCTGGGACAAGCGGCAGGCGGTGCGGGGCGAGTGGCGCATTCCCGAATCGAGGCTCCATCTGCTGGAGCTGTGCGGCGGCTGGCCGGGGGCGCTGGTTGCCCGCCAGTGGCTGCGCCACAAGACCCAGAAGCGCAGCTACCGGCTGGTCTTCTGGTTTATCGTGCTGCTGCACCTCACCCTGTGGGCGCTCTGGGTCGGGCGGCCACTCTGGCAGCAATAGCTGTCTGCGTCACAAAGGGACAATGGGCCCCATTGCTGCCGCCCGGCAGCTGTGAGAAAACAGAGCAGATCTCATCAGCGTTTTCGCCGTCTATAGACGACAAGGAGTCGTGACATGACCATGTGGACAGGTATAGTCCTGATCGTATTTATCAGCCTATTGTTCGGATACCTCGGCAAGCGGGCTCGCTACCAGATGGGGGATGCCCGCATCACCGACCGCCTCGGCAAGCAGGATCTGGTCATTCGGGAGCTGCAAGAACGGGTCGCCAATCTGGAGGCGATCGTCATCGAGGAAGAGAAACGGCGCCCGTTTCGGGAGCTGTGATTTTTTCACCGCCAGGTTTCAGATACAGAGAGGGCTGCATGATGCAGCCCTCTCTTGTTTGAACTGATTCAGATTGCCAGCGGCAGCAACTCCGCATAATCGCGGATCGCCGGAAAAGCGGTGATGCTCTGCTCCGGCTTGCAGCTGTCCGGATTCTGGATCGCCAGCTGATAACCGATGCCATAGTCGGCGGCCGCCCGCAGGATCCGCTCGCTGTCATCCACAAACAGGGTGCGGGTCGGATCGAACGCCAGCCGCTCGGCCAGCGCCTGCCAGCAGTGCTGGCTCTCCTTCGACCAGCCCAGCTCGTGGGTACTCACCATCAGATCCAGATGATCGCTCAGCCCCAGCTGCGCATCCTTCACCGACAGGCTGGCGGGGTGGGCGTTGGTGAAAAGCACCAACTTCTTGCCCGCGGCGCGCAGCGCGGCCAGAAAGGGGATGGCGTGGGGACGCCACTGGATCTTCGCCAGCAGCTCCTGCTTGAGGGCACGGATGTCGAGCTCCAGGGTCTCGCTCCAGTAATCCACGCAGTACCAGTTGAGGGTGCCGTTGACGGCGTGATAGTGGACATCGATCTGCGCTTTGGCTTCATCCAGTGGCAGCCCGAGCCGCTCGGCGTAACGCTCCGGCACCAGCTGCTGCCAGAGGTGGTTGTCAAAATGCAGATCGATCAGGGTGCCATCCATATCGAGCAAAACGGTATCTATCTGGTGCCATGGCAAGGTGGTGGAGCGGGAGTGTGGCATCGGGCCTCTTGATCGCGGATCTCGGAAAACGGGGCGGCAGTATAACGGATTTTTCCTCCCCCTTTGCCATCCCTGGCCCGTGGTGTTCGGTGTGAGAGTCGTTTACTCTTGAAGCACGATTTTTTAACGAGCAGCCAGCGTCCGATGAGCGCCCCCCACAAGAGCAAACCCGAACACATCTCTGCCGACCAACTGGATCACCCCAAGAGCAAGCCGGAGATCCTCAAGGCCGATATCGTAGCCGAGAGCCGACTGTTCAAGGTGGAATCGCTACACCTCAAATTCTCCAACGGCGAAGAGCGGGTCTACGAGCGGATGCGCGGCGGCAACCGGGGCGCCGTCATGGTGGTGCCGCTGTTCGACGCCCACACCCTGCTGCTGGTGCGCGAATATGCCGCCGGCACCCACTCCTACGAGCTGGGCTTTCCCAAGGGGCTGATCGACCCGGGCGAAGATGCCTTCGAGGCGGGCAACCGGGAGCTGATGGAGGAGGCGGGCTTTGGCGCCAACAGCCTGACCTTGCTCAAGCAGGTGTCGCTGGCCCCCGGCTACTTCTCCAGCCGGATGGATATTTTGCTGGCGCGGGATCTCTTCCCCGAACAGCGGATCGGCGATGAACCCGAACCGCTGGAGGTGATCCCCTGGCCACTCAACCGGATCGACGAATTGCTGGCGCGACCCGACTTCACCGAGTCGCGCAGCATCAGTGCCCTGCTCTTGGCCCAAAAGTGGCTGGCGGAGCAGGCAGAGTAGCCCGCAGACGGGCAGTTAACAGACAGAGGATAACGAGATGCAGGAGTTGTTGGCCTGGGTGCCGGGGGTCAAGGAGATTGCCCGCGAAGCCGGAAGGATCCTTCACGACATCTATCACGGCGGTCAGTTCGAGCGTCAGCTGAAGGAGGATGCGACCCCGGTCACCAGTGCCGATCTTGCTGCCGATGCCTACCTCAAGCAGGCGCTGTCGGCGCTCACTCCCCATGTGCCGGTGCTGACCGAAGAGGCAGCCGACATCCCCTTCAGCCAGCGATCCAACTGGCGGCAGTACTGGCTGGTGGATCCCCTCGACGGTACCGGCGAATTTATCGCGGGCAGCGGCGATTTCGCCACCCTGATCGCCCTGGTGCGGGACAATGTGCCGGTGCTCGGGGTCATCTATGCTCCCGAGTCCAACGTGCTCTACTGGGCAGTGCGCGGCTACGGCGCCTTCAAGGAGGTGAATGGCGAGGTGTTGCCCATCAGCGCCATGCATCATGAGCATGACCAGCCCGACTCGCTGGTGGTCGCCATCAGCCGCCGCCAGAAGCTGGAAAACCTCACCCGCCGTCTCAACCCGGCCATCAACTACGAGCTGATCCCGCTTGGTTCCAGCTCCCTCAAATCCTGTCTGGTGGCGGAAGGGGCGGCCGATTGCTACGTGCGGCTCGGCCCCACCGGCGAGTGGGACACCGCCGCCGCCCAGTGCATCGTCGAGGCAGCCGGTGGCCGTATCCTCAGCCTGGCGTTGCAGCCACTCAGCTACAACGAAACCGAGTCGCTGGAGAACCCGGACTTTATCGTGATGGGGGATCCGGACCTCGCCTGGGGTAGCATTCTGGCCCACTAGGCGGATAGCGATATCATCACACCAGACAAGCAGGCGGCCATCGGGCCGCCTGCTTTTTCAGGGAAGTTTCCCCGAGTGATGGCCGGTGTGATCCGCTGGTCAAGGCACTCTTGAACAGCGTGATACGCTGGCAAAGCGGCAAAATGATAGTGAAACATCACAATCGGTCGGCGAGAAATGGTGCGATTTTTCACGTAATTCTGAAAACACCTGATTAGCCAAAATAAAAAAATGATAGCCGATCAAATTTTGGTTTTATATTTCACAAAAATGGCAAATGTTAGTTTTGTTGCATTCTGTGACCCAGATTCCATTCCCAATCTCGCTGGCTAAACCCCGCAATGGCAGTGATATGTTTCAGTCTCGCTTTTTGAGAATTAAATCCCGATAAACCACAATGAACTCAGATTAAAACACTAACAAAAAGTGAATTAGTAATGAGTTTATCTGTAGAGGCTACCAAGGAGCTATCCGGTTCCTGCTCCACCACTGCCAGCACCACCCGCTGGCGCCGTCACGACACCCACTGGGTTATCAGCCTGTTTGGCACCGCCGTTGGCGCCGGTATCCTGTTCCTGCCCATCAATCTGGGTCTGGGCGGCATCTGGCCCCTCGTCATCGTCGCAGTACTGGCAGGCCCCATGACCTTCCTCGCCCACCGCGGGCTGGCGCGCTTCGTGCTCTCCTCTTCACGTCCCCACGCCGACTTCACTGAAGTGGCGGAGGAGCATTTCGGCAAGATGGCCGGTCGCCTTATCTCGGCACTCTACTTCCTCTCCATCTTCCCGATCCTGCTCATCTACGGGGTCGGGCTGACCAACACGGTGGAGAGCTTTATGGTCAACCAGCTCGGCATGACGACTCCGGATCGGGTGATGCTCTCCGGCGTGCTGGTATTTGCCATGATCGCCGTGATGCTGGCGGGTGAGAAAGCGATGCTGCGCGCCTTCGCCTTTATGGTTTATCCGCTGGCGGCCATTCTGGCGGCCCTCTCCTGCTACCTGATCCCTCAGTGGCAATGGCCGGAAGTGACGGCGTTTGAAGGGGTCAGCTTCCTCAACACCGTCTGGCTGGCGCTGCCGGTCACCGTGTTCGCCTTCAGCCACGCCGCAGCCATCTCCGGTTTTGCCAACGTGCAGCGCCGTGAATATGGCGAGCAGGCAGAAGCCAAGAGCGGCCTGATCCTGCGCAACACCACAGTAATGCTGGTGGGCTTCGTGCTGTTCTTCGTCTTCTCCTGCGTGCTGAGCCTCTCGCCAGCCCAGCTGGCTGAAGCCAAGGCCCAGAACGTCTCTGTGCTCTCCTATCTCGCCAACATCACCGATAACCCGGTGATCGTGACTCTGGGACCGCTCATCGCCTTTATCGCCATCAGCTCCTCCTTCCTTGGCCACTTCCTCGGTGCCCGTGAAAGCCTGAAAAGCCTGATCGCCAAGCCTACCGGCCTGCCGCTGGCCAAGGCGGACAAAGTCGGTATCGCCCTGATGTTCTTCTCTATCTGGGGGGCCGCCGTCATCAACCCGGGCATTCTGGGGCTGATGGAGACCCTCTCCGGCCCGGTCATCGCCATGATCCTGTTCATCATGCCGGTGATTGCAATCTACAAGGTGGAGGCACTGGCCCGCTTCCGTCACGGCTGGACCAACGGCTTTATCCTGCTGACCGGTTCGCTGGCGGTATCGGCGCTGATCTTCAGCCTGTTGAAGTAACGACTCGCAGCAGATAACAAAAAGAGAGGCGACCTTGGGTCGCCTCTCTTCTCTCTGTTCGGGTGTGAACTCAGCCCAGCTTGGCGCCGTTCTCCACCTCCCGCTCGGGGATAGCCATCACTACGGCGCCATCCGGCCGATAGAAACCGGTCAGTAGAAACTCCGACTGAAACGGCCCTATCTGTTTGGTCGGGAAGTTGACTACGGCGATGATCTGGCGGCCCACCAGCTGCTCTGGCTGGTAGAGTGCGGTGATCTGGGCGCTGCTCTTGCGAATCCCCAGTTCAGGGCCAAAATCCGCCCACACCTTGTAGGCCGGTTTACGTGCTTCGGGAAACGGCTCGACCCGCACCAGGGTGCCCACCCTCAGCTCCACCACCTCGAAATCCTGCCAGCTAATCGTCTCCATTTCGGCTCCTGTTTATCGTGCACCTTGCATGACCCGCAGCATGGCCCAAAGAGAGCATCCCGTCTTCGGCGATCAGCCGTTTCGTTATGGCAGGTGGCCGTTTTGCTGGCGCCAGAGGGACGGAGTGAGCCCGCTCTCGGCCAGGAAGCGCTCGCTGAACGCCCCCTGATTCTGGTAGCCGCAGCGGCTGGCAATCTCGCCAACAGGCAGTTGCGTACCGGCAAGCAGGGTACGCGCCAGCGCCATGCGTCGGCTGCGAATGTAGTGGGAGACGCTCATCCCCAGCTGCTGGCGAAAGGCGAGCTTGAACTGGCTCTGGCCAAGACAGGCGATGACGGCGAGTTGCTGATTGGTCAGCGGGGCAGCGAGGTTGGCCTCGATATGGCGTTGCACCTTGAGAATGCGGGCGGCAAGGCGTGGAATGGCTGCGCTCTGCATCCCCTGCCCTTCCGCCAGCAGGGAGAGCCACACCTGCTCCATGCCCGCCACCTGCCGCCCCTCGGCCACCATGCGGTGCAGAAACGCGAGGTAGTGGCGCTGAGGCTCATCCAGCTCGATAAAGGGGCGGACTGCCAGATCCCCGGGCAGCCAGTCGCTCTCCTGCACCAGAAACGAAAGCGCGGGATCGGCGGCGTAGTCGTGCCGCTCGCCGGGAGCGATGACGCAAGCAGAACCGGGGACAAGCCTGTGCCCCCGGCCCTGCACCTCGATCTCGAGGGGGCCGTCGAGGGGGATCACCAGTTGGGCAAAGTCGTGGCTATGACTGCAGACATGGTGGTGATAGTGGCGCAGGCTGAAGCGGGACATGGCTGATAGCAATGACGCGGCCAGGGCCGCGTCATTGGGGGTTATTCCTTGTCGAAATCTTCGATCTCTTTGCCCAGCGCTTCCATGATGGCGCGCGCTTCGGCCGGGACACTGTCCGGTTGATCCTTGCGCAAGTCTTCGTCGCAAGGGAGCGGCTGGCCGGTGAAAGCGTGCAGGAAGGCTTCACAGAGCAGCTCGCTGTTGGTCGCATGACGCAGGTTGTTCACCTGACGGCGGGTGCGCTCATCGGTCAACACTTTCAACACCTTGAGCGGGATCGAGACGGTAATCTTCTTGACCTGTTCGCTCTTCTTACCGTGTTCCGCGTAGGGGCTGACGTAGTCGCCGTTCCACTCTGTTCCCATGACTCACCTGTTCTCATTTAGCCGTGAGCGCGGATTTTAACCCTTAAGGAAATTAATGGCAATCCAACAGCAAAGCCATTTAGACGTCTAGAAGTGTTGACGGCTTTTTTAAGCTGGCGTAGTGTGGTTGTCCATGAGCCCGCAATGGCGGGATGGCGCGTGGCAGCAAGATGCCGGCGTGTAAAGAGACATCAAGGAGAGTGATATGACCCACAAGGCTACCCTGGCGGTTCGCACCGGGATTGAGACAGACCAGCAACACGGTGCCGTGGTGCCCCCCATCTACCTCTCCAGCAACTACACCTTTGCCGACTTTGGCGAGCCCCGTCAATACGATTATGCCCGCTCCGGCAATCCGACCCGCACCAATCTGGCGGACGCGCTGGCGGCGTTGGAAGGGGGCGCTGGCGCCGTGGTTACCGGCACCGGCATGGGCGCCGTCCATCTGGTCACCACAGCACTGCTCAAGGCGGGGGATCTGCTGCTCGCCCCCCACGACTGCTACGGCGGCACCTGGCGCCTGTTCGAGTATCTGGCGGCCAAGGGCCACTACCGGGTGCAGTTTGTCGATCAGGGGGATGAGGCCGCACTGGCCGCCGCGCTGGCCCGGAAGCCTGCGCTGGTATGGGTCGAGACCCCCTCCAACCCGCTGCTGCGGGTGGTGGATATCAGCGCCATTGCCAGCGCCGCCCACGAGGTGGGTGCGCAGGTGGTGGTGGACAACACCTTCCTCTCCCCCCTGCTGCAACAACCCCTGGCCCTCGGTGCCGACGTGGTGGTGCACTCCACCACCAAGTACATCAACGGTCACTCCGACGTGGTGGGCGGAGTGGCGATCGCCAAGGAGGCCGCACTGGCGGAGTCGCTGGTGTGGTGGGCCAACTGTCTGGGGCTCACCTCCGGGGCGTTCGACTCCTACCTCACCCTGCGCGGTCTGCGCACTCTGGCCCCCAGATTGCGCACCCATCAGGAGAACACCGACCGCATCCTCGCCTTCCTGCAACAGCAGCCGCTGGTGAAACGCATCTATCACCCCAGCTTGCCGAGCCATCCGGGCCATGATATTGCGCGCCGTCAACAGTCCGGCTTCGGCGCCATGCTAAGTTTTGAACTCGATTGCAGCGAGGCGGGTATTCGCGCCTTCCTCGCGGCCCTCACCCTCTTCTCGGTAGCCGAGTCCCTCGGCGGGGTGGAGAGTCTGGTGGCCCATCCGGCCAGCATGACCCACAGGGCCATGACCCCGGTCGCGCAGCAGGCAGCAGGTATCAGCGCCCAGCTGCTGCGGTTGTCGGTCGGTATTGAACACGGTGAAGACCTGGTGGCCGATCTGGCTCAGGCTTTTGAACAGGCGCAGCAGGCAGAACAGGTAGCGAAGTAATGGAACAGCAGCAACAAGGAGAGATCGCGGTGGCAGCAGAAGCAGGATTGAAGCGACGTCACGTCCACAAATTTGGTGGCAGCAGTCTGGCGGATCCGGTCTGCTATCGCCGGGTCGCCAGCATCGTTGAACAACAGGTGGGTGGCGACGAGCTGATCGTAGTCTCCGCCGCCGGCAAGACCACCAACCGGCTGATCCAGCTGGTGGAGCTGGCCGAAGCCGGGGATGAAGCCGCCGGCGAGGCCATCTCGGCCCTGCAGGCCTATCAACAGAGCCTGATCGACGGCCTGCTGGAAGGGGAACTCCACCTCGAACTGAGCCAGCAGCTGGCCGACGACATGCAGCTGATCGCCAAGACCCTGGAGGGGCAGTTTGACCGCTTCGAGCGCAACGGTCTGCTCGCCTTTGGCGAGGTGTGGTCGGCGCGCCTGTTGGCGGCCCTGCTCACCAGTCGCGGCGACAAGGCCATCTGGCTCGATGCCCGCAGCTTCCTGCGCGCCGAGGATGGCGCCCTGGTCAAGGTGGATACCGCGCTCTCCAGCGAACTGCTCAAGGCGCGGCTGGCGGAACACGCCGGCCGCATCGTGGTGACCGGCTTTATCGCCGCCGACATGGAGGGTCGCTCCCTGCTGCTCGGTCGCAACGGCTCCGACTACAGCGCCAGCCTGTTGGCCCTGTTGGCAGACGGCGAATCCACCACCATCTGGAGCGACGTGGCCGGTGTCTACAGCGCCGACCCGCGTCGGGTGAAAGAAGCTCGCCTGCTGGAGCGCCTGAGCCTCGCCGAAGCCAACGAGCTGGCCCGCCTCGGCTCCTCGGTGCTGCACTCGCGCACCCTGCAGCCAGTGGCCGACAGCCGCCAGCGGCTCACTTTGCGCTGCAGCTACAACCCGGATGAGGGCTGCACCCATATCCTGCGCCGTGCCCCCCGCTCCGGCGGCGCCCGCATCGTCTCCTCGGTGGATCAGATCGCTCTCATCGAGCTCAAGGTGCTGCCGCAGACCCATTATGAGCAGACGGTGGCGGCCATCGAGGCCCATCTGGCCCGCCATCGCCTCAACCCGCTCACCCTGCAGCGCCAGCCGGATCGCCGGGTCCTGCGCCTCGCCTACACCCTCGAGGTGGCACAAGGCGCCTTCGAGCTGCTGCGCGACTTCCAGCTGCAAGGGAGCTTCACCGGCCTCATCCAGAAAGAGGGGTACAGTCTGGTGGCGCTGGTCGGCGCCGGTGTCACCGACAACGCGGAGCAGTGTCACCGCTTCTATCAGCTGCTGGCAGATCAACCGTTGGAGTTCGTACAGGTGGCCCGAGATGGCCTGAGTCTGGTGGCCGTGCTGCGTCAGGTAGTGCTGGAGCCGCTGCTCATCGCCCTGCACAGCGCCCTGTTCAGCCGCCCGACCCGGGTCGGACTGGTGGTGTTCGGCAAGGGCAATATCGGCGGCCACTGGCTCAGCCTCTACGCCCGCGAAAAGGCACGGCTGGAACATGAACTCAATCTGGCGCTCACCCTCTACGGGGTGTTCAGCTCGGAGGGGGGTCTGCTCGATGAAGAGGGGCTCAACCCCCTCAAGGTACAGGACAACTTCAATCCCAAGCCGCTGATCTGGCCGGAGTTGCTCTCCCAGCTTGAGCAGCACGGCTTCGATGCGCTGGTTGCGCTGGACATGACCGCCAGCGAAACGGTGAGCCGCTACTATCCGGATTTTGCCCAGCTCGGCATTCATATCATCGCCGCCAACAAGTTTGCCGGTGCCGCCGACAGCGAGTTCTACCAGCGCATCAAGCAGACCTGCCGCGACCATCAGGTGCAGTGGCGCTACAACGCCACCGTGGGCGCCGGGCTGCCAATCCAGTCCAGCATCCAGATGCTGCGCCAGAGCGGCGACCGCATTCAGGGGGTCTCCGGCATCTTCTCAGGCACCCTCTCCTGGCTGTTCCAGCAGTATGATGGCACCCGCCCCTTCTCCGAGCTGGTGGACGAGGCGTGGCAGCACGGCCTGACCGAGCCGGATCCCCGCGAGGATCTCTCCGGTCAGGATGTGCGTCGCAAGCTGCTTATTCTGGCGCGGGAGGCGGGCTTCGAGCTCGACTCCGCCGATATCGAGCTGGAGAATCTGGTGCCCGTCCCGCTGCGCAAGGTGACAGCCGATCAGTTCATGGACAGACTGAAAGAGCTGGATGGCCCGATCCAGACCGCCTTCGAAGGGGCCAAGCGCCTCGGCAAGGTGCTGCGCTACGTGGCCCGCTTCGAGCATGACGGCAAGGCGCGGGTCGGACTGGAGGCGCTGGAGCCCCACCACCCGTTTGCCAACCTCTTGCCATGCGACAACATCTTCGCCATCGAGAGCGACAGCTATCGCACCAACCCGCTGGTGATCCAGGGGCCGGGGGCGGGCCGGGAAGTGACCGCCGCCGCTATCCAGTACGATCTGTGGCAGATCTGCGCCAGCCTCTAAGGCTGATATGCAAAGGGAGCAGCGCCTCAGCTCCCACGCACAATAAAAAAGCCCGAGTCGATGACTCGGGCTTTTTGCTGAATGCCGCTTCGATTAGGAGAAGCAGGCCTGCAGCACGTAGAAGATGGCGATAGCCAGGATGGCACCGGCAGGCAGGGTGATGATCCAGGAGACCACGATGTTGCGCAGAACACCCAGATTCAACGCCGCAATACCGCGCGCCAGACCGACACCCATCACAGCACCGACCAGGGTCTGGGTGGTGGAGATGGGCAGACCGGTACCGGAGGCAATCACCACAGTCGCGGCAGTGGCCAGCTGGGCGGCGAAACCGCGGCTCGGGGTCAGGTGAGTGATGCCGGTACCGACCGTCGCCATCACCTTCTCGCCCATGGTCGCCAGACCGATCACGATACCGATACCGCCAAGGGGCAGGATCCACCAGGCAATGGCAGCCTGACTGGAAATCTCGCCACCGGAAGCCACGATCGAGGCCACCGCAGAGAGCGGGCCAATGGCGTTGGCCACATCGTTGGAGCCGTGGGCAAAGGCCATGGCACAGGCGGTGATCACCATCAGGATGCCGAACACCTTCTCCACGTTGGCGAAGTGCATCTTGCTGTCATCCTGCGGGTTGTACTTCTGGCCGCGAATGTAGATCCAGCCGGCAAACGCCACTGCGATGGAGATGGCGATGGAAAGCAGAATGCCCTCGCCATCGCTCAGGTGCAGACCGACGTGGGTCAGCCCCTTCTTGATGGTCACCAGACAGATAACCAGCGCAGTCAGGAACATGTAGAACGGCACATAGCGCTTGGCGTTGTTCAGGGGATCATCAGTGTTGAAGATAAGCTTCTGCACGCTGATGAACATGAAGTAGGCGATGACACCTGAGATGGCCGGGGTGATGACCCAGGAGCCGACGATGCCGCCAAACTTGCTCCACTGCACCGCTTCCGGGCCAATGCTCACCACAGCGAAACCGACGATGGCGCCGATGATTGAGTGAGTGGTGGAGACGGGCCAGCCGAAGTAGGAGGCGAGGATCAACCAGGCGCCTGCCGCCAGCAGGGAGGCGATCATGCCGAGTACCAGCAGGTCCGGGCTGTCGACAAACGCATTGCTGTCGATGATGCCGTTACGGATGGTGGCCGTCACTTCGCCACCGGCCAGATAGGCACCGGCAAATTCGAAGATCATGGCAATGATGATCGCCTGACGAATGGTCAGGGATTTGGTGCCGACCGATGTGCCCATGGCGTTGGCTACGTCATTCGCGCCAATGCCCCAAGCCATCAAAAAGCCGAACAAGGCCGCCACGAGCACCAGAGTGGTGCCGTAATTCGCGATAATGTCCATTAGTAGTGTTTACCCAGTCAGTCGATTACGAACGAGCCAGCATCAGTTCCAGACGGGCGCCTACGCGCTCGGCCTGATCTGCCAGGTCACCTACCCATTCGAGGATCTTGTAAAGGAACATCACATCGATCGGATTGTAATTGTGCTCAACCGCTTGCAGCTGTTGGCGCAGTCCGATCTGCATGGTGTCTGTATCGTCCTCGATCAGATCCAGCTGGTGGATCATCTCGGCAACCATTTCCACTTCCCGTCCTTTGAAGCCGGTCTCGAGCAGCTCGTCGAGCTCCCCGATCGCTTTCTCGGCCTGAGCGGTCGCATCAATACAACGTTTGAGGTAAGCCATGAAATCCGTCCGCATTTCGGCGGGGAACTCCATGCGACGACCAAGCATGCGGCCGGAGATATCCTTGGCACGGTTGGCAATCTTGTCTTGCTGGGTCAACAGCTCCAGCAGGTCGGTACGTGCAACCGGCAGGAACAGGCCGCGAGGCAGTTTCAGACGGATTTCACGCTTGAGGGTATCTGCCTCTTTTTCCAGCTGGGCGATCTGCTGCCGGATCTTCTCGGCATCTTCCCAACGGTCTTCGGCAACGGCGTCAAAGAAGGGAACCAACTGCTGGGAGCACTGGTGAACCTTGACGATATGCTTCTGCAGCGGCTTGATGGGGGACTTGGCAAAAAGCCCCAAAATAGTATTTACTGGCATGGCCAAACCTGTGTCGGTGAAAAAACACTCGATACGATTTTATGAGGCGCGCATGGTAACCGAACTGCGCCCTCAATTAAACCGCGAATTAATCTAGTCGTCTCGCGGGCATTATATCCCCGCGACCCGAATCCTGCCCCCCAAAGTTGCCTGCCAGCCCGGAATGACTATGCAAACTGAGATCGAGATAAAGTTTTTTGTCGCCCGCGACATTCAAGCCAAGTTATCCAACCTGCTGAATTCTCTTGAGATTAAAGAATCATCACAACAGCAGCTCGGCAACGTCTATTTCGATACGCCGACCTTGGCTCTGCGCCAGCTGGAGATGGGACTGCGCATTCGCCGCTGCGACGCCTTCGCCGAGCAGACCATCAAATGCCGTGGCCAGGTGGTGGGCGGCCTGCATGCCAGACCCGAGTACAACGCTCCCGTAAGCGGCGATCTGCCGACCCTCTCGGCCTTTCCCGATGAAATTTGGCCGACCCTGACCGAGCGTGACCACATTCAGCAGCAGCTGGTCCCCCAGTTTCGTACCGACTTCCTGCGCCGCCATTGGCTGATCGCCTTCGAGGGGGCCGAGATTGAACTGGCCTGGGATCAGGGAGAGATAGTCGGCAGTCAAGGCAGCACCACAATCAACGAGCTGGAACTGGAGCTCAAATCAGGCGCGACCGCGGCGCTGTTTACGCTGGCCCAACGCCTCGCCAGGATCGGCGGGCTGCGCCTCGGCGCCCAATCCAAGGCCCAGCGCGGCTATCGACTGGCTGGTCTTGGCAAACCGCTGGCCCTGCAGGCGCTGGTCGAACATGAAGGTATGGATGGCATAACGGGGGTAAGCGAAGGGCTGCGCCACTGGCAGCATCACGAGCAGCTCTGGCTGGATCATCCGCAGGATGAAGGCATTCAACAGCAGGCACTCGCGGCCCTGTGCCAGGGGATCGATCTGGTCGCCCGCAGTGCGGCCGCGCTGCCACAACCAGTGCTCTGGCTACCCGCCCTGACCAACCTGCAAGCCCATCTGCAAGCCCAGTCGGACGAGCATGACGAGTGGCCTGCCGAGCTGGCCGATCTCTTCCTCTATCCGGCGTATGTCGAGTTGCAGCTGGCCATCGCCGCATGGCTGCATCACGCAGCCTGAGTGGTGCGATGTGTCTAGTCCTGAAATAGGTTTACACATTTTCAACTAGCATTTCTCTACTCAGAACCCCCTATGTACTGCATCGGGGGTTCTGTATTTCAA
>NZ_JBFOCS010000049.1:0-35789 GCF_040907905.1 Aeromonas sp. s13
TGCGTTGAAATACAGAACCCCCGATGCGGTACATAGGGGGTTCTGAGTGGAGCAAAGCTAGCCGAAAATGTGTAAACCTATTTCAGGACTAGACACTTCAGGGGCGATTAGCGGCCTGATTCTGCGATCACGCGGGCGATGATATCGGCGCGCTTGCTGGCTTCCAGTTCGCCCAGGGCGATCAGGCCAGCCTTGAAGATGACGTTCTTCGGCAGGCTGACATCGTCCAGCGTGGCGATCGCTTCAACGTGCATGCCGTTCAGACGGCTGGCATCGCGCGGGCTCAGGTTGACCTGGGTGTTCATCACCTGCTTGCCTTTCTTCTTGGCAGGTGCAGCCGCTTTCTTGGTGGATTCCTGTTCTTCGTCTTCCGGCAGTTCGTCATCAAAATCGTAAATAGACATAGTCAATCCTGTTGAGTTAGGCAAAAGGGCACGTTTGCCCGACATTGGGTCAATCAGCCCATATCCTCGTTACGGATAAAGGCGCGCCAGGAGCCGAGCACCTGGGCAAAATCTTCCAGCCCGCACATGGCCAGCTGTTCATCATCGTAGTAGGCGAGATCGTCTAGATCCTCACCCAGCTCGATATTGAGGGCGTTGGCTTTCACCTCCGCCTCTTCATGGGTCAGCAGCAGGGAGTAGTCACCGCCGTTGAGCCGATATTCGACTCGGGTGCGGTTGGAGAGCTGATCAATGATGGAGAATAGCTCGTCGAGCTTCTCTTCATCCTTGCCAACCTCGTCGATCAGCCACTGACCGATGGCTTCATGGCCCATGGAGAACCGGGCGCGATAGCCACCAAACGGGTCGCGGCGAAATTCATAATCCATAGCACAGTCCAGATCGGAGGGATGGGCCATCACGGGCAGGCGGGTGCAAGCACGCAATTCCTGCTCCATGGCGGGGCACACATCGGGTAAAGTGGCCTATTCTAGCGATCCCCCTCTCGCTTGTCTTGATGATGTGGCATCTTTGCGCCCATGTGCTCTGAATCGCCTCGTGGTGACGTAGCCAGATCAGCCCCTTGTCCGGAGATGTTATGCAGCTAAACGATAACCTTGCCCGCCAGATCGTCGCACGGGCGATGAAGATCCTGTCGTTCTCGGTCAACGTGATGGACGAACATGGCCTCATCATTGCGTCCGGCAATCCGGAGCGGATCCATCAGCGCCACGAAGGGGCCGTGCTGGCGCTGACCGAAAACAGGGTGGTGGAGATCAGCGAAGCGACAGCCCTGCAGCTCAAAGGGGTGCGACCCGGCATCAATTTACCCATCTCCTATCAGGGGGAGCTGATCGGAGTGATCGGCATCTCCGGCGATCCGGAGGAAGTTCGTGCTTACGCCGAGCTGGTGCGAATGACGGCAGAGCTGATCCTGGAGCAGGCGGCGCTCACCGAGCAGTTGCAGTGGGACAAGCGCCACAAGGAGGAGCTGGTGTTGCAGCTCATTCGTGGTGAGGGGCGAGTCGATCAATTGCAGCAGGCGGCCCGTTTTCTCGGACTGGATTTGGCCCAGCCTAGGGTGGTGGCCGTGCTGGCCCTGGAGGAGGCGGATCCGGCGCGTCTGCGGGAGCTGGTTCATCAGCTGGAAAATCCGGAGCGGGACAATCTGGTCGCCATCAACGGGCTCGACGAGATAGTGGTGCTCAAACCGGCGCAATTGAGTGATGGCGTCTGGCAATCGGCGCAGGAGCGTAGCCGGATCAAGCAGTTGCTGGCCCGCATTCCCCACTTCAAGGTGCATATCGCGGTGGGCGATTACTTCGCCGGGATCGACGGGCTGGCGCGCTCTTACCAGACGGCGCGAGATACCCTGCGCCGTGGCATGCGGCAGGCGCCGCGCAAACAGGTCTACTTCTTTGAGGACTACCGTTTGCCAGTGCTGCTGGGCAGTCTGGCGGACTCCTGGCAGGCGGATCAGCTGCGCACACCGCTGCAGAAACTGGCCCGGGAAGATGGCAAGGGGGTGCTGCAGAAGACCCTGCGCCACTATTTCTTGCAGGATTGTGATCTGCATCGCTGTGCCGAAGCCCTGTTCATTCACCCCAATACCCTGCGCTATCGGCTGGGGCGGATAGAGCAGATAACTGGATTGAATTTCAACAAGTTAGACGACAAATTTTTGCTCTATCTCGGTCTTAATCTCGACTTGTGATTGTTAAAATAGACAAATAAATCCTATTTAATGATGCGATATTTGGCCATTTGGCCAAAGAATTCTGATTGCAGATCTCCATAATGGCGGCCATTCACTCCCATTGAAGGTGTCCGTCATGATCCCGGTTACTGCCCTTGGCGCCATCGCTGCGCTTTCCATCGCCATCATCCTCATTTTGAAGAAGGTGCCGCCCGCTTACGGCATGATCGTGGGTGCCCTGGCCGGTGGCTTGATTGGCGGTGCCGATCTGACCCAGACCGTCGCCCTGATGATCGGCGGCGCCCAGGGGATCACCACAGCTGTGATGCGGATCCTGGCGGCCGGTGTACTGGCGGGCGTGCTGATCGAATCGGGTGCTGCCTCCACTATCGCCGAGACCATCGTCAAGAAACTCGGTGAAACCCGCGCCCTGCTGGCGCTGGCGCTGGCGACTCTGATCCTGACTGCGGTCGGCGTATTCGTGGATGTGGCCGTCATCACGGTGGCGCCCATTGCGCTGGCCATCGCCCACCGTGCCGACCTCTCCAAGGCGGCCATCCTGCTGGCGATGATCGGCGGCGGCAAGGCGGGTAACGTCATGTCCCCCAACCCCAACGCCATTGCCGCGGCTGATGCCTTCCATCTGCCCCTCACCTCAGTGATGGCGGCGGGCATCATTCCGGGTCTGTTCGGTCTGGTGATGGCCTACTGGCTCGCCAAGCGGCTGAACAACAAGGGCAGCAAGGTTGCTGCTGATGAAGTGGTGAGCTTTGCCGGTGCCAAGTTGCCAGGCTTTGCCGCCGCCATCAGTGCGCCGCTGGTCGCCATCCTGCTGCTGGCCCTGCGCCCGGTCGCCGGTATCGTGGTGGATCCGCTGATTGCACTGCCCCTCGGTGGTCTGGTCGGCGCCCTGATGATGGGTAAATTCAACAAGGTGAACCAGTTTGCGGTCTCCGGCCTCGCTCGTATGGCGCCGGTCGCCATCATGCTGCTGGGTACCGGTACCCTGGCAGGCATCATCGCCAACTCCGGCCTGAAAGATGTGCTGATCAGCGGCCTGACCGCCTCCGGTCTGCCTTCTTACCTGCTGGCGCCCATCTCCGGTGCCCTGATGTCGCTGGCGACTGCCTCGACCACCGCCGGTACCGTGGTGGCCTCCAACGTATTCAGCTCCACCCTGATTGAACTTGGCATCAGCAGTCTGGCCGGAGCGGCGATGATCCATGCCGGTGCCACCGTGTTTGACCACATGCCCCACGGCTCTTTTTTCCATGCCACCGGTGGTAGCGTCCACATGGGGGTAGGTGAGCGCCTGAAACTTATCCCTTACGAAACTGCAGTCGGTCTGACCATTGCCACTGTCTCCACCCTGATGTTTGGCGTGTTTGGCCTCGCCTAAGGAATTGATATGAAAATTGTTATTGCCCCCGATTCATTCAAGGAGAGTCTGAGCGCCATGGCGGTGGCTGATGCCATCGAGGCCGGTTTCAAGCAGGTACTGCCGAACGCCACCTACGTCAAATTGCCGATGGCCGATGGCGGTGAAGGCACGGTGCAATCGCTGGTGGATGCCACCGGTGGCCGCATCCTGCCGGTCGAAGTGACCGCCCCCCTTGGCAACAAGGTGCAGGGCTTCGTCGGTCTGCTGGGTGATGGCGAGCGTGCCGTCATCGAGATGGCCGCCGCTTCCGGCATCCATCTGGTCGCTCCCGAGCAGCGCAATCCGCTGCTCACCTCCAGCTTCGGCACCGGCGAGCTGATCCTGGCCGCGCTGGAGATGGGGGTGAAGCACCTTATCCTCGGTATCGGCGGCAGCGCCACCAATGACGGCGGTGCCGGCATGATCCGGGCGCTAGGCGGCAAGCTGCTCAAAGCCGATGGCTCAGCCATCGAGCTGGGTGGCGCCGGTCTCGCTGAGCTCGCGACCATCGATCTGAGTAGTCTGGATCCGCGCTTGAGCGACCTGGTTATCGAGGTGGCGTGCGATGTGAACAACCCGCTCTGCGGCCCGAAAGGCGCCTCCGCGGTGTTTGGCCCGCAGAAGGGAGCGACTCCGGAGATGGTGCAGCAGCTCGATGCCAACCTTTCCCGTTATGCCGACTGCATCGAGCAGGCCCTTGGCAAGCAGGTGAAGGATATTCCGGGGGCGGGCGCTGCCGGTGGTATGGGGGCCGCGCTGGTCGGTCTGCTTGGTGCCGAGCTCAAGCCCGGTATCCAGATCGTCATCGAAGCCCTGAAACTGGCTGATGAAGTGGCCGATGCGGATCTGGTCATTACCGGTGAAGGTCGCATCGACAGCCAGACCATCCACGGCAAGACGCCAATCGGTGTCGCACGCTGCGCCAAGCAGTTCGGCAAGCCGGTGATTGGTATCTCCGGCTGTCTGACCGATGATTGCGGTGTGGTGCACGAGCACGGGCTGGATGCGGTGTTCGCCGTGGTCAACCGTGCCATGTCTCTGCCGGAAGCACTGGAGACCGCCAGCACCAACATTCAGCTGACTGCGCGCAACGTCGCGGCACTCTATCAACTCAAGGGTTGATCCGGTTCGGCCGATGGGCGCCATCGGCCACTCAATATCCCCGTTTGGGGCATCTCCCATCCCGCGAGATGTCTGACTGCCCTGGCACTTATTTGCCGATCCATCGTGATCGGCTCTTTTCTTTCTGCTCCTTTGTCTTGCCACACTTTTGACTCCATGAGGCAGCGCGGTTTTGATAGGCGCACATCTCCCTTTACGGCATAGTGGTCGTACCAAGTACAAGGAGAGACTCATGTTCCTGCTGACCCTGGGGGTTGCGCTGTTTACCCTGATCCATCTCTACCCCTGTTTTGCGGTTGCCCATCGGGCGCGGCTACGCGAGCGGCTGGGTGAGAATCGCTACAAGGGGCTTTTCTCCCTGCTGGTGTTTGTCGCCATTGCCTGCATCATCGCCGGTTGGCGCTCGGCCAGCTCGCTGCCGCTCTACTTCCTGCCGGAGTGGGGGCCGATGACCATGACGGTGATGATGCCCTTTGCGCTGATCCTCTTTTTCTCCGGCCAGGGGCCCAACCATCTGCGCCGCTGGCTGGTGCATCCCCAACTGCTCGGTACCCTGCTCTGGGCGGTGGCTCATCTGCTGGTCAACAGCGAGGCGCGATCTCTGGTGTTGTTTGGCGGCATCGGGCTCTGGGCGCTGGTGAGCATGGTCTGGATTTCGGTGCGGGACTGGCAGCGATATCCCCGTCCTGCGGCCAACTGGACGGGCACCGGCATCAGCGTCGGGGCGGGCCTGGCTGCCACCGCGCTGCTGGTGTTCTGGGGCCACGGCTGGCTGACTGGCATTCCATTGCATTGAGAGTGAACTGCGGCTCTGGTAACCGCGTATGATGGACAGAACAAAAGGAGTCTTGGCGATGAAATGGTTCACTCTGTTGCTGTTATTGGGGGCTGGCGCGGCCTCTGCGGCGTGCCCCGATTATTTCAATGTGGAGATGCGGGAGCTAAACAACTCTCAGCGCCATAACCTCTGTCAGCTGACCGAGGGCAAGGTGGTGCTGGTGGTCAATACCGCCTCCTACTGCGGCTACAGCGGCCAGTTCCGCGATCTGGAGAAGCTCTACCAAAGCTACAAGGATAAGGGGCTGATTATTCTGGGCTTCCCCTCCAACGATTTCTGGCAGGAGGCGGGCAACGAGACCAAGACCGCTGAGGTATGCCGCCGCGACTATGGCGTCACCTTCCCGATGTTCAATCGGGTAGCGGTGCGGGGCTCCGATGCAGTGCCGTTGTTCAAGGGGCTGGCGGCGGCCGCTGACGGGGATGAGCCGAACTGGAACTTCCACAAGTATCTGGTGGGGCGCGATGGCAAGCTGATCGCCAGCTACGGAGCCAACCAGAATCCGGCTGACGACCCCCTCAAACTGCAGATCACCCGGGCGCTGGGGCTCTGACCCTACCCCTTGGCGGGCGGCTCTGGAATAATGGGCTCCCGCCACTCAATCCGGTTATCTTGTGCTGCAACGTCTTCCTCAAATGGTGATCTTCGATGCGCTGGTGCGCGAGCAGGGGATCTCTGCCGCCGCCCGTCGTCTCGGGGTCTCCAAATCCCATATCAGCAAGCAGCTGGCGCTGCTGGAGACCACCCTTGGCGCCCAGCTGGTCCAGCGCACCACCCGCCGCTTCGTCCTGACCGAGCTGGGTCAGGAGTATGCCCGTCATTGTCATGCGCTGGTGGCGGTGGCGCAGGAGGCGGACTCCATGATCGCCGAGCGGCGCGGCAAGGTGAGCGGCGTGCTCCATCTCGGGGTGGGCCAATCATTTGGTCGTCTGCACGTCATTCCTCATCTCAAGGCGTTTCAGGATCGCTATCCCGAGCTGGAGCTGGAGGTCTCGCTGTTTGACCACAGAACCAATCTGGTGGATGAGGGGCTGGATCTCTGGCTCACCACCTATGAGGACAAGCCGGAAGGGCTGGTGGGACAGCGGCTGGCCGACATTGGCTTCGTGGTGGCGGCTTCGCCGGATTACCTGCTGAGCCACGGCACGCCGCTTCATCCCAAGGATCTGGCCCAGCACAACTGCATCACTTACCAGAGTCGGGAGCGGCGCTATCACCAGTGGTCGTTTCGCCAGGGCAAGGAGCGTCAGACGGTGCAGGTGGCGGGCAACTATCGGGTGGATATGGCGGAGGCGGTGCGGGATGCGGCGCTGGCCGGGCTCGGTATTGCCTATATTGCCAACTACTTGCTGGACAAGGAGTTACAGAGCGGCAAGCTGATCCCTGTGCTGCCAGGGTGGCGACCGAACCAGCAGATGGCGGTACATGCCGTTTATGCCCGTCGCGAACATCTGGATCCCAAGATCCGTCTCTTCATCGATTTCCTCAAGGCCCGCTTTGGCCCTGAACCCTATTGGGAGCAGCGACTGGCCCCCTGGCTCGGGGGTAAATTGTCCGGCGGTGAGGAATGATTGTTTCCATATAAGAACTCTCGATTTCTCCTGATACTAAAATCGAACCAAATCAGCCAGTTGGCGCAACCGATATCGTGCAAACGTTTTTTCTAACAGGGTTGTAACCAAGCGGACTTGCAGTGACGGGGTGAGAGGCGCAGAATCCGCGCCCATCTTTTGCCCCACCTGATGGAGTCCCTATGATTGCCCTGCTCGGCATCCTGAGTATCCTGGCGCTTGCCGTCATCTGCTCTGATAATCGTCGTCGTATCCCGTTGCGAACAGTTGGCCTTGCCCTCTGCCTGCAAATCATGTTTGCCGGTCTGGTGCTCTGGTTGCCTGCCGGTCAGCATGTGCTGAACGGGGTCAGCGAGAGCGTAAGCAGCGTGATCGGTTATGGTCAGGAGGGGATCGCCTTCCTGTTCGGTGATCTGGCCAAGTTCAAGCTGGGCTTCATCTTTGCCTTCAACGTGTTGCCGGTCATCATCTTCTTCTCTGCGGTGATCGCCATCCTCTACCACATCGGCATCATGCCGCGGGTGATCGCCCTGCTGGGTGGTGGCTTGCAGAAATTGCTGGGCACCGGCCGTGCCGAGAGCCTCTCCGCCACTGCCAACATCTTCGTCGGCATGGTGGAAGCGCCGCTGGTGGTCAAACCCTACCTCTCCAAGATGTCCGATTCCCAGTTCTTCGCTGTGATGAGCTGTGGTCTCGCCTCCGTCGCCGGTGGCACCCTGGTGGGCTATGCCAGCCTCGGGGTTGAGCTGAAATACCTGATCGCGGCAGCCTTCATGTCGGCCCCTGCCGGTCTGGCGATGGCCAAAATCCTGGTGCCGCCGGGAGCTGAAGAGGTAGATCACCATCAGGATGTAGAGATCCCCCGCGCCACCAACGTGATTGAAGCGGCGGCCGATGGTGCCATGTCTGGCCTCAATATTGCGGTGGCGGTCGGTGCCACCCTGCTGGCCTTCGTTGGTGTGATCGCCATGCTCAATGGCCTGCTCGGCTGGGCTGGCGGTCTGGTAGGGCTGGATCTGAGCTTCCAGATCATTCTGGGCTGGCTGTTTGCCCCCGTCTCCTGGCTGATCGGTGTGCCCTGGGATCAGGCACAAGCTGCTGGCGCTCTGATCGGTACCAAGATCGTGGTCAACGAGTTCGTCGCCTTTATCGGTCTGGTGCAGGATCAGACCCTGAGCGAGTCGAGCAAGGCCATCGTGACCTTCGCCCTGTGCGGCTTTGCCAACATCTCCTCCATGGCGATCCTGATCGGCGGTCTGGGCTCCATGGTGCCGGAGCGCAAATCCTTCATCGCCCGTTACGGCATGCGCGCCATTCTCTCCGGCGTGCTGGCGAACCTGATGAGCGCCTGTCTGGCCGGTCTGTTCCTCGCCCTGTAACCGCGGCGGTACGGAATAGATGTAACAAGGGCGCCCTGATGGCGCCCTTGTCATATGGATAAAATGAAGCCCCGGCTTTGGTCGGGGCTTCTTGTTGGTGCTCAGTCGACGTAGAAGGTCTGCTGGAAGCTGAGGTTCTGTTGCTGCCCACCGCCCATGATCTTGAGGGTGAACTGATAGGTATCTTCGTTGCGGTAGGGGAGGGTCGCCAGATAGTAGATGGCGTCGCCCTCTTTTACCTCCTGAAAGTTCAGGGTGCGGATGGTGCCGGTCAGGTTCTTGGCCTCACCGGTGATCCCCACGGCCTGCGCCACTTTCTGCTTGTCCTGTACCGCGATATTGATGATGGCGTTGTAGCGGCTGCGCTCAAGTCCATACGCCTTGGCGACCTCCGGTATGAGGAAGCTGGAGTTGAAGGCGTTGTAGTGCACCAACCAGGGCCCCAGCTCCTTCATCTGTTCTGCCTTGAGCGGCAGGGTCATCAGCAGTGCCAGCAGGCCACTCATCCAGGCTGTTTTCATCTGTCATCCCTCTCATATCTACGGTTGGCGCAGGCCGATTCATTCAGCCTTGCGTGTCATTCAGCAGCGCACTCACTTCTTGCGGCAACAGTTTGGGGCTGTCGATGGCGACGGTTTTGTGCCGCCCCAGTTCGCCCCGCACTATGGTTACCTGGCCCTTGGCCACCTTGAACTGCTTGGCCAGAAACTTGATCAGATGGCTGTTGGCCTGGCCATCGACGGGCGGCGCCGTGATGGCCACTTTCAGCTCTTCGCCATGCAATCCGATGATCTGATCCCGACTCGCCTTGGGCTGGATCACCAGATGCAGTAACAGTTCATCTCCTTGTTGCAGGACGGCTGGCATCAAATCATCCACCACAGCTGGCCGAACAGGTCACCCAGCAGGTAGTTGATGGCTTGCAGGCCGATAAAGGCGACCAGCACCGAGAGATCCAGTCCGCCCAGTGCCGGCAGTACGCGGCGGATAGGGGCGAGGAACGGCTCGGTCAGCTGATGCATCACGTATTCGATGGGGTTGCGGCCCTGGCTGACCCAGCTCAGGATGGCGCGGATCAGCAGTACCCAGAAGATCATCGAGCCCGCTTTCTTCAGCACGGTCAGCGCGGCAAACAGGCTGATGCTGAGCCAGTCCGCCAGCAGTACGTTCATGCTCTTGAGCAGGGCCAGCTTGAGGAAGGCGACAGCCAGCGCCAGCACCACGGAAGCGAGATCGATGCCGCCAAAGCCCGGGATAACGCGGCGCAGCGGGATCACCAGCGGATTGGTCAGCTTGACCACCATCTGGCTCATCGGGTTGTAGAAGTCGGCACGGGCCCACTGCAGCCAGACGCGCAGCAGGATCACCATCAGGTAGAGATCGAAAACGGTGTTAATCAGAAAGTAAGCAGTGTTCATCTGGGCTCCTGTTAGAAGAGGGTTTCCATTTCGGTGGCACGAGCAACGGCCGCCTGCATGGCTTGCGCAGTCAGCGGCATCAGCCCCTGTTGCTGGAATGTCTTGATGGCTTCGGCTGTGGTGCCGCCCTTGCTGGTCACCTGCTCACGCAGGGTCTGCAGCGCCAGCTCCGGGTTTTGCTCCACCATGGCGGCTGCGCCCAGCGCGGTCTGCTGCACCAGCAGGCGTGCCTGATCGGGCGAGAAACCCATCGCCTCCGCCTCTTCGGCGATCGCCTGCATGAAGAGGAAGAAGTAGGCCGGAGCACTGCCCGCTGCGGCGATGACGCCGTTGATGCCGGACTCCTGCTCCACCCAGAGGGTCTTGCCAACCGCCTGCATCATCAGCTCGGCAAAGTCGCGATCCGTGGCGGCAATATGTTCGGGTGCATAGAGGCCGGTCATGCCCAGACCCAGCAGGGCAGGGGTATTGGGCATAGTGCGGATGATGCGGTCATGGCCACCGGCCATCTCGCCAAGGCGCGCCACCTTGATACCGGCCGCGATGGATATGAGCAGCTTGCTCTCAAGGGAGCCCAACTCTTCAACCAGTGCTGACAGCATGCCGGCCATCAGCTGCGGTTTGACCGCCAGCACGATCACCTCTGCGTCGCGGGCCGCCTCGGCATTACTCTGGGTGATGCGAATGCCATGTTCGCTCGCCAGCGCTTCCAGCTTGGGTAGACTGGGGTTGGCAGCAGTGATTTGCCCAGCGGGATAACCCGCCTTGACCAGTCCGGCGATGATGCTTCGGCTCATGTTGCCCGCGCCGATAAAGGCCAGCGTTCTATGCTGCATCAGATGCTCCTGTTGCACATGGGGTCGCGGCGGGGTGGGTGCTGCCTGCACCACCAGACGCCAGAATTCGGTGTTCCATCAAACGCTCCTGTTGATGAAGTCGCGGCAAGAGGCGGACGTATTGGTTATCCGCTGGCCTTGCCTATGAGTAGTCACGGGCGCCGAAGATGGCGGTGCCGACCCGCACCATGGTGCTGCCATGGGCGATCGCCAGTTCAAGATCCTCGGTCATGCCCATCGAGAGGGTATCCACCGTGGGGTATTGTCGCGCAAGCTCGGTGAACAGAGTCTGCATACGGGTCATTTGGGCGGCCAGTACGCTCTCGTCACTGGTGTGTTCGGGAATGGCCATCAGTCCCCGCAGCACCAGTCGGTCACAGTGGGAGACCAGCTCGGCAAGGCGGAAAATCTCTTGTTCCGACGTTCCGGATTTGCTGCTCTCTCCGCTAATATTGATTTGCAGACAAACATTTAGCGGTGCCATGCTGGCGGGACGCTGGTTGTTGAGGCGGTCGATCAACTTGTCCCGATCCACGCTCTGCACCCAGTCGAACCGTTCGGCGACCAGTTTGGATTTGTTCGATTGCAAAGGGCCGATAAAGTGCCACTCTATGTCGCTATATTCCGGCTGCTGGCGCAAGGTATCGATCTTGCTCGCCGCTTCCTGGGCGTAGGATTCGCCAAAGCAGCGCTGACCAGCGGCATGGGCGGCCATGATGGCCTCGACAGGTTTGGTCTTGCTCACGGCCAGCAGGCGGATCTGCTGCAGGTTGCGGCTCGCCCGTTCGGCGGCCTGGGCAATACGTTCCTTTACCTGAAACAGGTGCTGGGCAATCTGGTTCATATTTCGTTAGTGATCTTGTGATGGGAGAATGACAAGTCTATGGATATCACAGAGTTATTGGCTTTCAGTGTAAAGCATAAAGCCTCGGATCTACACCTCTCGGCTGGGGTTCCCCCGATGATCAGGGTTGATGGTGAGGTTCGCAAGATCAATTTGCCCGCCCTGGAACACCGGGAAGTGCATGCCCTCATTTATGACATCATGAACGATCACCAGCGCAAGGAGCTGGAGGAGAACTTCGAGGTCGACTTCTCGTTCGAGGTACCCAATCTGGCCCGTTTCCGGGTTAACGCCTTCCAGCAGGCGCGCGGTTCTGGCGCGGTATTTCGTACCATCCCCAGCACGGTGCTGAGCCTCGAAGATCTCGATGCGCCGGAGATCTTCCGCAAGATTGCCGAGTTCCCGCGGGGTCTGGTGTTGGTGACCGGCCCGACCGGCTCGGGTAAGTCGACCACTTTGGCGGCCATGGTCAACTACATCAACGAGAACTTCCATCACCACATCCTCACCATCGAGGATCCCATCGAATTCGTCCACGAGAACAAGCGCTGTCTGGTGAACCAGCGGGAAGTGCACAGGGATACCAAGAGCTTCAGCAACGCTCTGCGCTCGGCATTGCGGGAAGACCCGGACATCATTCTGGTGGGCGAGATGCGCGACCTTGAGACCATTCGTCTGGCCATGACCGCCGCCGAAACTGGCCATCTGGTGTTTGGCACCCTGCACACCTCGTCGGCGGCCAAGACCATCGACCGTATCATCGACGTCTTCCCCGGTGCGGAGAAGGACATGGTGCGCTCCATGCTCTCCGAATCCCTGCGGGCAGTTATCTCCCAGACCCTGCTCAAGCGCATTGGCGGTGGCCGGGTGGCGGCTCACGAGATCATGATGGGCATTCCGGCGGTGCGTAACCTCATTCGGGAGGACAAGATTGCCCAGCTTTACTCGGTGATCCAGACCGGGATGACCCACGGCATGCAGACCATGGATCAGAGCCTCAAGCAGCTGGTGAGTCGTGGCGTAGTAGCATCCCTCGATGCCAAGGCCAAGGCCGTTGATCCCAACAGCATTTAAGCGACTCGCACCCAGGGAGGGATAGATGATGAATCTGGATGATCTGCTGAGCGAGCTGGTCGAGCGAAAGGGATCGGATCTGTTTGTGACGGTGGGCTCGCCGCCCACCCTCAAGGTGAATGGCCATCTGGTGTCGCTGGGGGGGGAGGCGCTCGACAAGAAGGGGGCGCTGACGCTGGTCAGGGATACCCTCAGCAGCGATCACTTCGAGCGCTATATCCGCACCAAGGAGGCCAACTACGCGATCTATCGCGAGGTGCTTGGTCGTTTTCGGGTCAGCGCCTTCTGGCAGCAGGAGCTGCCCGGCATGGTGGTGCGGCGTATCGAGACCCGCATTCCCACCTTTGAAGATCTGCAGCTACCCAAGATCCTGCAAGAGGTGGCGATGGCCAAGCGGGGACTGGTGCTGTTTGTCGGCGCCACCGGGGCGGGCAAATCGACTACCCAGGCGGCGATGATCGGCTATCGCAACCAGCATGCCGATGGTCACATTCTGACGGTAGAAGATCCGGTGGAGTTCGTTCATCAGCATGGTCGTAGTCTGGTGACCCAGCGAGAGGTGGGGATCGACACCGAGTCGTTCGATGTGGCGCTGAAAAGTTCGCTGCGTCAGGCACCGGACGTGATCCTGATCGGTGAGATCCGCAGTCAGGAGACCATGGAGTTTGCCCTGCAGTTCGCCGAGACGGGACACCTTTGTCTCGCCACTTTGCATGCCAACAATGCCAACCAGGCGCTGGATCGCATCCTCCATCTGGTGCCGCAAGACAAACACCGCCAGTTCCTGTTCGATCTCTCTTTCAACCTCAAGGCCATTGTCGCCCAGCAGCTGGTGCCGAGTATGGATGGCAAGCGGCGTTGCGCCGCGTTCGAGATCCTGCTCAATACCCCGCTCATCACCGACATCATCCGCAAGGGAGAGATGCATCGCCTCAAGGAGGTGATGACCAAATCCACCGAGCTGGGTATGCAGACCTTCGATCAGGCGCTCTTCAGCCTGTTCTGCGCCGGCCAGATTGGCTACAGTGAGGCACTCGCCCACGCCGACTCGGCCAACGACCTGCGACTGCTGATCAAGCTCTCCGGTCGCGAACGGCTTGGCACAGGCACGCTGGACAATGTGACGCTGGATGAATAAATCATGGGGCCGCTCTGCCGTTCGGCCCCTCGCCATAAAGGAACGTTATGCTGATTGTGGTTTCCCCGGCCAAGACGCTGGATTACGAGTCACCGGTGGTGACACCCCGTTTCACCCAACCCGAGCTACTGGATCACTCCGCCGAACTGATTAGCCGGGCCCGCCAACTGAGCCCTGACCAGATCGCCACACTGATGAAGATCAGCGACAAGCTGGCCGGTCTCAATGCCGCCCGTTTTGCCGAGTGGCAGCCAGATTTCACCCCCGCCAATGCCCGTCAGGCGCTGCTGGCCTTCAAGGGGGATGTCTACACCGGTTTGGCGGTAGAGGATTTCAGCGAGGCTGATTTTGATTTCGCTCAGGCACACCTGCGGATGCTCTCAGGCCTCTATGGCGTGTTGCGTCCCCTCGACCTGATGATGCCCTATCGACTGGAGATGGGGACCAAGCTCGACAATAGCCGCGGCAAGGATCTCTACCAGTTCTGGGGGGAGGTGATCACTCACCATCTCAACGACGCGCTGGCAGCGCAGGGGGATGAAGTGTTGATCAATCTGGCCTCCGACGAGTATTTCAAGTCGGTACGCCCCAAGAGCCTGAAAGGGCGGATTGTCACACCGGTGTTCAAGGATGAGAAGAACGGCCAGTTCAAGATCATCAGCTTCTACGCCAAGAAGGCGCGCGGCATGATGGCCCGCCACATCATCAAGCACCGTCTGACCGAGGTGGAGCAGCTGACCGGTTTCAACGCCGAGGGCTACTACTTCGTACCGGAAGAGTCGGACGCCAATACCCTGATGTTTAAACGCGCCGAAAATTAATTACAAAAAGAGGGAACCAATCTTTCGACCCGCGGGTCTGAATATGTGAATCCTCTGTTGTAAGCACTTTTTATTCGCCGACGTTTGATACGTCGGCTTTTTTATTGCCGTTTTTATTGTCCATCGATTGCCTTCGCCGGGACTATGTGGTTCAGATAGACTCAAGACAGGGAGCGAGTTGTCGTGAGGTGAATATGGAACAGAAAAATGCCATTCGGCAGGTTGCCGTCCCTTGGGCTCCGTCCCGCCAGCTACCGCCAGGTCTGGTTGTGGCCGAGCTGCATCAGGATCTCTGGAGCGACTCCCTGACCATCATGCTGGGTCGGGCACGCAGCATCGATTTGCCCCCGCAAATCCTCTGCCGGGTCTATTTTCGCCATATCTACGCCCTGCGGGTCATCGAGGATTGCGATCTGGCCGAGGGGAAGGATAGTCACGCCATCGAAGAGCAGATCCAGCTCATCACCCCATCCCGTTTTGCCAGCTGGTTCCATCAGGAGTCGGACGGCCTGCATCTGGATGAAGATCTGCAGCACTATCGCATCTCGACCTGGGATTATTGCGCCGATGTGCTGACCTCCTCGGCGCCGGAGCTGCAGTTCCTGCCCCAGAGCGAGTAGCCAGCTGTTACGTCAGAGGCGAAGGATGATCCTTCGCCTCTTGGTTTTTGGGCGGTCGCAGATTTTGTTGCGTTCAGGCCACTCAACCCGGGTGGTGGCCTGTTGTGTTGGCACAAAAAAAGCGCCTCAGAGGAGGCGCGGGGAAAAAGACAGATTGGAAGCGTCACATGGGTGCTACTTGAATCAGCGAATGAGCCGTGCCATTCAAGTATGGAGCCATCATGCCAAGCTCAATCTGAAGTAGTTCTGAGGCGATTCTTCATTTTCTGTTCATCTTGTCAGCAAAGCGTGGCACTGGCTGAAAGCCTTTTCATTCTGGTCACGATATTGTCTCGCCCTCTCTAGGGCGGTCATCGTGTCATGGGGCCAGCTCGAATGTTGTGCCTGCCTGTTCCAGAGCCAGCAACCAGCGCTTGATGGGAATGCCGCCAGCATAGCCGGTCAGCTCGCCGCTGCGTCCGATCACCCGATGGCAGGGCACTATGATGCTCAGCGGATTGCGCCCATTGGCAGCGCCCACCGCCCGCACCGCCTTGGGGTTGCCGATAGCCTGGGCAATCTCGAGATAGCTCACGGTCTCGCCATAGGGGATATCGCACAAAGCATTCCACACCGTTTGCTGGAACGGGGTGCCCTTCGCTGCCATGGGCAGATCGAACTGCTGCAATTTTCCGGCGAAATAGGCGTTGAACTGGGCAAGATAGGGGGCCAACGCCTTGTCATCCCGTTGCCAGTCAGTTTGCAGCATGACGGGCCGCTCCCCGTGCATGAACTCCACGTGGCGCAGGCCATCCTGATCGATGGCGACCAGCAGGGGGCCACGGGCACTGTCGCAAAAGCTGTATCTCATCGGCTGACATCCTTTGGGGGCTGGCTCAGTCCAGAACCGGTTTGCCGCGGGCGGACTTGATATCCCCCTTGCGTTTCTTGGCATCGACCCGTTTGCGCTGGGAGCTGCGGGTCGGCTTGGTGGCATGGCGGGCCTTGGGGCGCCAGGCTGCTTTTTTCAGCAACTCCACCAGACGGCTCATCGCCTCCTTGCGGTTCATATCCTGACTGCGGTGGCTCTCGACCCGGATCAGGATAAAACCGTCATGCACCCGGCTGTCGCTCAGCTTGTCGAGCCCCTCCTTGTAGAGGGGCGTCAGGCTGGGAGAGTTGCGGTAATCGAAGCGCAACCAGACGGCGGAGTCGGTCTTGTTGACGTGCTGTCCACCGTTGCCCTGTGCCCGCATGGTCTGAAATTGCAGCTCATGCCAGGGAATCGCGACGCTGTTGGAGATAACTAACATGCTGTTTTGCTCTTGTTTGGTGCATACCCGCTGACCGCTGCAGCATGGTGCCTCATTATGGGGCGTGCTGGCCGGTTATGGGGATGTGCCTGACGAATGGCGCAGGCATTAAACTCTATCTATATGAAATAAAACAATAAAAATACTTGGCATAAGAATTGAAACCCGATTCATGACACACCATGGATTGGGAGCAACCAGATGAAGCTGATTAGTGCGATTATCAAACCGTTCAAGTTGGACGATGTCCGCGAGGCTATTGCCAACCTGGGGGTGGAAGGGCTGACCGTGTCCGAGGTCAAGGGATTTGGCCGCCAGAAGGGACACACCGAATTATACCGGGGAGCCGAGTATCAGGTCGACTTCCTGCCCAAGGTGAAGCTGGAGATTGCTACCGCCGATGATAACGTGGAAGGGGTGATCGAGGCGATCTGCAAGGCGGCCTATACCGGCAAGATCGGCGACGGCAAGATTTTTGTCTACGACTTGCTGCAAGCGGTGCGCATCCGCACCGGCGAGAGTGACGACGAGGCGCTGTGATGAACCGCATCCGTGACGTACAGATCTGTTGACCTCCCGATCTCGGGGAATCCCGATGGAGTGAGCGCTTATTGAAGCCTGATCAACATAACGTTTTGCTCAGAAGAGGCCGAATGGGATTCCATCCGGCCCTTTTCATTTATGGGCGATTAAATATGTGATGTGGCGACGGCGAGCTTTCTTGATCCGCTTATAAGATGTATGCAGAATGCAAACGGCAATCGTTATCACTCTGTATAGCTAATCAAGGAATGGATGATGAAAATGAAGATGTTGGCACTGGCTTTCTCTGCGTTGGCAGCTCAGTCGGCATTGGCGGCCGGGGAAGTGAATGTCTACTCCAACCGGCAGGATGAGCTGATCAAGCCCATCATCCAGCAGTTCGAGAAGGAATCGGGCATCAAGGTGAACGTGGTGTTCGCCAAAGAGGGGTTGAACGAGCGTCTGGAGCGGGAAGGCAAGCTCTCCCCGGCAGACCTGATGCTGACCGTCGACATCAGCCGTCTGACCGATCTGGTGGACAAGGGGCTGGTGCAGCCGGTGGATAGCAAGATCCTGCAGGAGAACATCCCCGCCATCTATCGTGATCCGGAGAACCGCTGGTTCGCTCTGACCACCCGGGTACGCGCTATCTACTCCAGCAAGGATCGCCTCGGCAAGCTGGAGACCATCAGCTACGAAGATCTGGCCAAGCCGGAATTCAAAGGGAAAATCTGCACCCGCAGCGGCAAGCATGAGTACAATGTGGCGCTGGTCTCCTCCATGATTGCCCATCACGGCATGGCCGAGACCAAAACCTGGCTGGAAGGGGTCAAGGCCAACCTGGCGCGCAAGCCGCAGGGCAACGACCGGGATCAGGTCAAGGCGATCAAGGATGGTATCTGTGACGTGTCACTCGGCAACAGCTACTATCTGGGTGCCATGTTGAAAGATCCGGCGCAGAAGTCCTGGGCGGATGCGGTCTATATCAACTTCCCGAACCAGGCTGACCGCGGTGCCCACGTCAACGTGAGCGGCGTGGCCATGACCAAATATGCCAAGAACAAGGCCGAGGCCCAGAAGCTGATGGAGTTTCTGGCTGGTGATACCGCCCAGCACATGTATGCGGACGTGAATGCCGAATATCCGGTCAAGGCCGGGGTCGAGCCTTCCGCCATGGTCAAGTCCTGGGGCAGTTTCAAGTCTGACGCACTACCGGTCAGCGATTACGCCAAGCACCGCAAGGACGCCTTGCAGTTGCTGGATGAAGTGAAGTTCGACTTGTAATCAGATGGGGCCAACGGCCCCATCAACCTCTGTGGTCTCATGAACAATTTTGGATGGATGACCGGCAGCTGGGCCACCGCCCTGCTGCTGGGTTTACCGGTTATAGCCCTGCTTTTCTCTGCCTTTTCGGCTGAGGGGGAGCTGTTTCGCCACCTCGCCGATACCGTGCTGCTAGATTATCTGGGCAATACCCTGGGGCTGGTGGTCGGCGTGGTACTGCTAAGCCTGCTGTTTGGTGTACCCACCGCCTGGCTGGTGGCCATGTGTCAGGTGCCGGGGCGGCGCGCTTTGCAGTGGGCCTTGATGCTGCCGATGGCGATGCCTTCCTATATCGTCGCCTACGTCTATACCGACTTGCTCGACTACTCGGGCCCGCTACAAGCCGGGTTGCGAGCGCTCTTTGGCTGGAACAGTCCAGCCGATTACTGGTTTCCTGCCATTCGCTCCCTTGGCGGCGCCGCCTGGGTGCTGGCGCTGGTGCTGTTCCCCTATGTCTATCTGCTGACCCGCGCCTCCTTTCTCGAGCAGTCAGTCAGCCTGATCCACTCGAGCCGCCTGCTCGGTTGTACCCCGTGGCAGAGCTTTCGTCGTCTCAGTCTGCCGCTGGCGCGCCCCGCCATCATGGTGGCGGTATCGCTGGTGGCCATGGAGACGCTGGCCGATTTCGCCACCGTCCACTTCTTTGCCATCAACACCCTGACCACGGCGGTCTATGACACCTGGCTCGGCTATGGCAGTCTGGCCACCGCGGCGAAACTCTCCTGCCTGATGTTGCTGGCTGTGGTGCTGTTGATCGCGCTGGAGCGCCGCTCGCGCAGTCGGCAGCAGGTGTTCCAGAAGTCCATGGGCCATGAGCAGCCGCTGCGCTATCCGCTCAAGGGGATGAGCCGCTGGTTGGCGGGTCTCTGGTGCTGGGGGCTGGTGCTGGCCGGTTTCGCTCTGCCGTTCATCATCCTGCTCGATTACGGCGTGCGTTACTTCGAGTTGTCGTGGACGCCGGAGTTTGTCCGCTTTGCCGGAAACAGCTTGGCTATCTCGGCGCTGACCGCTCTGCTGGCGATGGGCATCGCCCTGCTGCTCGGCTTCTTCCGCCGCCTCGATGGCGGGTTCAAGAGTTTGCTGCCCCTGCGCATCGCCGCCATGGGTTACGCCATGCCGGGCACCGTGCTCGCCATCGGGGTGCTGGTGCCGCTCACCGCCCTCGACTTTGCCATCAATGATCTTGCCGAGTGGCTGGGGCGTCAGGGGCCGGGGCTGCTGCTGACCGGCACCATCACCGCCATCGTGTTCGGCTATCTGGTGCGCTTCGTGGCCATCGCCATCGGCTCGGTGGAGAGCAGCATGGGCAAGATCTCCCCCAGTCTCGACATGGCGGCCCGCTCCCTGGGGCAGGGGGATGGCGGCATGCTGCGCCGGGTCCATCTGCCGCTGGTGCGCCGTGGTCTGTTTGCCGGCGCCATGCTGGTGTTCATCGAATCCATGAAGGAGCTGCCCGCCGCCCTGCTGCTGCGGCCGTTCAACTTCGATACCCTGGCGACCCACGTCTACCAGTTCGTCTCGGACGAGATGCTGGAGCGCGGCGCGCTCGGCGCCATCGTCATCGTGCTGGTGGGGCTGTTGCCGCTGATCTGGGTCAACCGCACACTGGACACTCCGGGCCACTGAGTCGCCACGTCGGCCAATGAAATTGCATGCGGTGCGCTGAAAAAGGCCGCGCACCGCCAGAAACGAGAGGAAGTCAGCCTTGTCCTGTTTGCAGGTTGAAAATGTCAGCTGCCGTTATAACGGCCGCAATGTGCTGGAACAGCTCTCCCTGACGGTGGCAGACAACGAGATCGTCTGCCTGCTGGGAGCCAGTGGCTGCGGCAAAACCACGTTGCTCAAGGCCATCGCCGGGCTGCTGCCGTTGGCAGAGGGCTCTATTCGCCTCGGCGATACCCTGCTCGACGGGCCGGGGGCCAGCGTGCCGCCCGAGGCGCGCAACATCGGCATGATCTTTCAGGATTACGCCCTCTTCCCCCACCTGACGGTGGCTGACAACGTCGGCTTCGGGCTGACCAAACTCGACCGCAGTGCCCGCCAGCAGCTGGTGGACGAGGCACTGGCGCTGGTCAATCTGCAGGGGCTGGGGGATCGATATCCACATCAGCTCTCCGGTGGTCAGCAGCAGCGGGTGGCTATCGCCCGGGCGCTGGTGTGCAAGCCGCGGCTGATGCTGCTGGATGAGCCCTTCTCCAACATCGATACCCAGGTGCGGATGAAGCTGATCCTCGAGATCCGCGCCCTGCTCAAGCAGCAGGGGATCGGCGCCATCTTCGTCAGCCACAGCAAGGAGGAGGCGTTCGCCTTCGCCGACCGACTTGCGCTGTTTCGCGCAGGCCATATCGAGCAGGTGGGCCAGCCGGAGCAGCTCTATCGCCGCCCGCAAAACCGCTTCGTGGCGGAGTTTCTCGGCGGGGTCAACTATCTGGCTGCCGAGGTGGTGGACAGCCACTGCGTGCAGACGGCGCTCGGGGTCATTTGTGGCAGCGAGCCTCATGGCCGCGCGGTGGGTGAGCAGTTGCAGCTGATGCTCAGACCCCAGCAGTTGTTGTTGGAGAGCGCCGCAGATGGGGAGCTCAAGGTGGTGGAGCAGCAGTTCCTCGGCCACCACTGCCGGGTGCTGTTCGAGTGTGGCGATCTGCAGCTGGAGGCGAGCATTGGCGAGCCCCTTGATGGGATACGGGCACGGATCAAGGTCGCCCCCCATGGGCTGGTGTTGTTTGACCCTTTGCCCTGAACGCGTGATATCGTCGTGAAATCAAAGAACTGGATCCACTCTGGTTTATAATCGCGCAACGCAAATAGCCCGTAACGCTAACGCCTATTCAGGGGAGAGATATATGAAAGCCCAAGCCGGGATCTGCGCAGAGCCGAATCTGCACGCCCTCTATCTGATGTTCAATCGCACCGGCGATGCCGCCGAACTGGTCGGCCGTCTGGCCAAATTGCCCGCCCTGTGGCAAGCGGTGGCTGCCGATTTCCCCGATGCCGGGTTCAGCGGTCTGGTTGCCGTTGGCGCCGATGCCTGGGATGGTCTCTACCCTGCCGCCCGTCCGCCCCAGTTCCGCAGCTTTATGGCGCAATCCGCCAACGGTCAGGAAGCGCCCAACACCCCGTTTGATCTCTTTATTCAGCTGCGCGCCGATCGGGTGGATGTGCTGCACCACGCCGGTCACCGCGTGATGGCGCTGCTGGCCGGACTGGTAGAGCTGGCTGAAGAGGTGCGCGGTTTCCGTAATCTGGATTGCCGTGACCTGACCGGTTTCGTTGACGGCACCGAGAACCCGCAGGATGAGCACCGTGCCGAAGTGGCGCTGCTGGCGGAAGGCGAGTTTGCCGGTGGCTCCTACATCCACGTCCAGCGCTGGGTCCACGCCATGAGCGACTGGGAGAAGCTGGCGCAGAAAGAGCAGGAAGACATTATCGGTCGCACCAAGCCCGACAATATCGAGTATGAATCTGCCGCCAAGCCGCTGACCGCCCACATCAAGCGGGTCAACCTCAAGACGCCGAAAGGGGAGTCCATGGAGATCCTGCGCCAGAGCATGCCCTGGGGCACCATGACCGAGCAGGGGCTCTACTTCATCTCCTGCTGCCGCACTCCGCAGCACTTCAACGCCATGCTGGCCAGCATGTACAAGGGGGAGGGCAGCCACTTCGACCATCTGCTGCGCTTCACCAAGGCAGTGACTGGCGCGGCTTTCTTCGCACCATCGGAAGGTTTTCTGATGGCGCAGGGCAAATAAGCCCGCCTGACGAAGACTCAGAAAACAAAAATCCCGGCCTTGGCCGGGATTTTTCGTTCTGGCGTGACCGCTATGACGCGGTAGCGGCCATTACGGCGTCTGTTCGAACAACTCGAGGGCGGAGAGGTAGAGCTCTTCGATATCGGTGTCGCTGGTCGGGGTGATGAAGATGGTGTCATCACCGGCGATGGTGCCGAGGATCCCCTCTGCCTTGCCAAGGGAGTCGAGCAGGCGGGCGATCAGCTGGGCTGCGCCCGGGCTGGTGTGGATCACCACCAGTGCGCCGTTGTGATCGACGTCCAGTACCAGATTCTTGAGCGGGCTGGAGGTGGTGGGCACGCCCAGTTCCACCGGCAGGCAGTAGACCATCTCCATCTTGGCATTGCGAGTGCGAACGGCGCCGAAGCGGCTCAGCATGCGCGATACCTTGGACTGGTTGATGTTCTCGAAGCCCAGCTCTTGCAGGGCGGTGACGATTTCTGCCTGGGAGCCAAAGCGCTCTTCTTTCAGCAAGGCTTTAAAGGCCTTGGCCAGTTTTTCTTGCTTGTCGTTGTGTTTCATCTTGGTCTCACGAATGAGGAGGTGTGGCGGCCTGTGCGATACAGGCGGCAGATACGAACAGCGGGGCCATTTTGCATTCATATGCCGTTTTTTGCAAGGAAGCGGCGCTTGTTCTGCATATTGATTCAAAAATGGCTTGCATCAACCTTTATTAGGGATAGAATCGGGATGAAATTTTGAAAACTTATTCAATTGGGCTGTATGGGTATTGAATTAATAGGTATCGAGAAGTCCTGGCACAAGGTGCCGGTTCTGCAACAGGTCAGCTTTCGGACATCCCCCGGTGAAACCTTGGTGTTGCTGGGCCCGAGCGGTGCTGGCAAGAGTTCCCTGCTACGGATGATGAACCTGCTGGATACCCCGGATGCGGGTGTTCTGCGGATTGGTGAAAGTGAATTTTCTTTCCCGAGCTCCCTCTCTGCTGCCGAATTCAACCGCCAGTCCCAACTGCTGCGTCGCAAGGTGGGGATGGTGTTCCAGCAGTACAATCTCTGGCCACATCTTACTGTGATGGAGAATCTGATTGAAGCGCCGGTCAAGGTGCTCGGCATGAGCAAGGAGGCCGCCATCGAGAAGGGGGCCTACCTGCTGGCCCAGCTGCAACTGGCCGACAAGCGCGATGCCTGGCCGGCACGTCTCTCTGGCGGTCAGCAGCAGCGGGTGGCCATTGCCCGTACCCTGATGATGGACCCGGAAGTGTTGCTGTTTGACGAGCCGACTGCTGCCCTCGATCCCGAGATCACCAAGGAAGTGGCCGAGATCATCCGCAACCTGAGCCAGACCGGCATTACCCAGGTGGTGGTGACCCACGAGGTCGACTTTGCCCGCAAGGTGGCCAGTCAGGTGATTTATCTGGAGAAGGGGCGGATCATCGAATCCGGCACCGCTGCCATTTTCCAATCCCCGCAAACCAGCCGGTTTGCCGAATTCTTGATGCATTGATATTGAATCGATAAGGAAGCTGTCATGAAAAAGAGTCTGTTGTTGGTTGCTGCCATGGGCCTGTTGAGTACCTCCGTCATGGCCAAAGAGATCAAGTTCGCCACCGAGGCCACCTACGCGCCGTTCGAATACCTGGATGACAAGAACGAGTTTCAGGGTTTTGACATCGATCTGGCGCGCGCCATCTGCGAGCAGGCCAAGCTGGAGTGCAGCTTCCACAACCAGGCCTTTGACAGCCTGATCCCCAGCCTGAAATTCCGTCGCTATGATGCCGCCATCGCCGCCATGGACGTAACCCCTGAGCGGGCCGCTCAGGTCGATTTCTCCGACATCTATTACGAGAACTCGGCAGTATTCGTCGCCAAGAAAGGGGCCTTCAAGGGGCCGGAAGAGATGGTCGACAAGACGGTCGGCGTGCAGAACGGCACCTCTCACCAGTCCTATCTGGTGGATAACTGGGTGAGCAAGGGTCTGCTGACCGTGCCGTACGCCAGCTACCAGAGCGCCTTCCTCGACATGATGAATGGCCGTACCGACGGTGTCTTTGCCGATACTGCCGTTGCTGCCGACTGGCTGAAGCAGCACAAGGAGTATGCGGTGGTGGGTGCGCCGGTGACCGATGCCAAGTACTTCGGTACCGGCTTTGGCATCGCGGTCGCCAAGGGCAATCAGGAGCTGCTGACCCAGCTGAACAAGGGGCTGGCCGAGATCAAGGCCAACGGCACCTATCAGAAAATCTTCGACAAATACTTCGCGCAGTAAGCCATGTTGAGCCTGTTGTTGGATGCAGCCTGGATGACCCTCGGGCTGGCCTTGGCATCACTGGTCGGGGGCATGGTATTGGCACTGGCGTTCAGTGCCGCCGAGCTCAGCAAGCAGCGTGCGCTGGTGTGGCCGGTGGCCACTCTGACCACGCTGATCCGTGGCCTGCCCGAGTTGCTGGTGGTGCTGTTCATCTACTTCGGCTCGACCCAGGTGCTGTTCCTCATCACCGGCGAGTATGTGGAGTTCAGCCCGTTCGCCTGTGGCGTGTTGGCGCTCTCCCTGCTGTTCGCCAGCTATGCGACCCAGACCCTGCGGGCGGCGCTCAATGCGGTGCCTTCAGGTCAACGGCTGGCGGCGCTGGCGCTGGGTTTGAACAAGAGCAACATCTTCTTTCGCATCGTGTTGCCGCAGGCGTGGCGTCATGCCCTGCCGGGCCTCGGCAACCAGTGGCTGGTGTTGCTGAAAGATACCGCGCTGGTGTCGCTTATCGGGGTCAACGAGATGATGCGTCAGGCGCAGATGGCTTCGGCCAGTACCTATGAGCCGTTCACCTGGTATGCCGCCGCGGCCCTCATCTATCTGGCCATCAGTCTGGTGAGTGAATATGGCCTCGGGCTGGCTGCCCGCTACACCCGCCGCTACGGAGGCTAACTGATGCAAGAGTATCTCGTTACGTTGCTGGGCGGTCTTGTCACCACGCTGGAGCTGACCCTGTTCAGCCTGCTGCTGGGGATTGTGTTGGCAGCCCTGATGACCTGGGTGCTGGAGCTGCGCCTGCCGGTGGCGACCCAGCTGGTGCAGCTGTGGGTGCTGCTCTTTACCGGCACGCCGCTGCTCATTCAGATCTTCCTCATTTACTACGGGCCGGGCCAGTTTGAGTGGCTGAAAGCCAGCCCGCTCTGGCCGCTGCTCAAGCAGCCCTGGTTCTGCGCCGTGCTGGCGCTGGGTCTCAACACGGCGGCCTACTCCACCCGGTTGTTCAAGGGGGCGCTCGATGCCATCCCGGCCGGTGAAGTAGAGGCGTGTCGTGCGCTTGGCTTTAACGGCCGCCAGACCTTGTGGATGAAGGTGCGCCATGCCGCCCGCCATCTGGTGCCTGCCTACTCCAACGAGGTGATCCTGGTGCTCAAGGGGAGCTCCCTCGCCAGTACCATCACCATCATGGATATCATGGGGCTGGCGCAGGGGTTGAACGCCCAGACCTACGATACCCTGGCTGTGTTCGGGGTGGCTGGCGGGCTTTATCTGGCGATGAACGGATTGTTAACAATTGGTTTTCGCTGGTGTGAAAAGCGGGCGCTGGCATTCCAATCCTGAGACCCTCAAATCTACCTCTTTATGGTAAGGAGAAGTGCAGGAAAACTGTGCTTCTCCTCCAACTTTTTGTATTTCCCTCCAATTTTTGCTCCCACATGTTTCGTGGCTCACAGAACCCGTGACTGCAACTGTTATCAGATTGTTTTTTATGGGGGGATCCATTAAGGTTGGGCGCACAACAACAAACAACCTTAAACCTACGCTTAAACATGGAGTTGATCATGAAAGTTGCCGTTCTGGGTGCCGCTGGTGGCATCGGTCAAGCCCTCGCTCTGCTGTTGAAAAACCGTCTGCCGGCTGGCTCCGAGCTGAGCCTGTATGACATCGCCCCGGTTACCCCGGGTGTGGCCGTTGACCTCAGTCATATTCCTACCGACGTCGCCATCAAGGGCTTCTGCGGTGAAGATCCGACTCCTGCGCTGGTTGGGGCCGATGTGGTGCTGATCTCCGCCGGTGTGGCACGCAAGCCGGGGATGGATCGCTCCGACCTGTTCAATATCAACGCCGGTATCGTCAAGAATCTGGTCGAGAAGTGCGCGGCCACTTGCCCGAAAGCACTGATCGGCATCATCACCAACCCGGTCAACACCACTGTGGCTATCGCCGCCGAAGTGTTGAAGAAAGCCGGTGTCTATGACAAGCGTCGTCTGTTCGGTGTCACCACCCTGGACGTGATCCGCGCCGAGACCTTCGTGGCCGCCGCCAAAGGGTTGAACATCGACAAGGTTCGCGTCAACGTGATCGGTGGTCACAGTGGCGTCACCATTCTGCCGCTGCTCTCCCAGATTGAAGGCGCCTCCTTCACCGCTGAAGAAGTGGCTGCCATGACCAAGCGCATCCAGAATGCCGGTACCGAAGTGGTTGAAGCCAAGGCCGGTGGCGGTTCTGCCACTCTCTCCATGGGTCAGGCGGCGTGCCGTTTTGGTCTCTCCCTCATCAAGGGTCTGCAGGGCGAAGCCAACGTTGTTGAGTGCGCCTACGTGGAAGGCAATGGCGAGCACGCCACCTTCTTCGCGCAGCCGGTACTGCTGGGCAAGAACGGCGTCGAAACCGTACTGGATTACGGCAAGCTGAGCGCCTTCGAGCAGGAAGCGATGGAAGGCATGCTGGCTACCCTGAAAGCCGATATCCAGCTGGGTGTCGATTTCGTCAAGTAAGCGGGTCAACCGTGCCAACAAGGGAGCTTCGGCTCCCTTTTGTATTGATGAGATCCGCCCGGCAGGCTAAGGGGATGGGGGTTGGTGCCGATAACAGAGTGCAGCAGGAGATCCTTATGATGAAACCCCTTACCCTTCTCGTTCTTGTCGGTGCATTCACCGCGCCCCTCTATGGTGCCGAGGCGGTATCGGCTGCCGTATCGAGCGATGCGCCTGCAGCAAGTGCATCGGCACCGACCGCAAGCAGTGCTGTGGTGGCAACGGCGCCTGTCTCTGCTGCTACGCCAGCGCCCTCTGAGGCAGTCCCCGTCTTGCTTCCGGCCGAGCCGGTCACACCCGTTGCCAGCAGTGGCGAGGGGGCCGCGCCGCTGCCAAAACCGGCTGAGCCTGCCGCTGTGGTTGCGCCTCCCGCACCTCTGGTCGCTGGCGAGTTGCAGGCGGTGCCGCTCTATCGTCAGGACGAGCTGCTCAACTGGATTGAGCAGGGGCGCCACCTCACTCAGGTGAAGCAGGATCGTTGTCAGCTGACTCAGGATATCGAAGCGCGCGCCTCGGTGATGAAGATCCCGGCTTATCAATTCCTCTGGGGGGATATGCTGGCGTGGGGTGTCTGTACCAAACCCAATGCCGAGATCGGGGTGCAATATATGTGGGAGGCGGCCAATCAGGGGTTGGCTCCGGCGCTGGAGCAGTTGGGCCGCTACTACTGGAAAGGAACTTTGGTGCAGAAGGATCTGGTGCGAGCCGAAACTCTGATGCGCGAGGCGGCCAGCCTCGGTTTTCTGCGGGCCCGCATCGAGTGGGTCGAGATGCTGTTGCAGGGGATGGGCAGTCCGCTCGATTATGAGGACGCCTATCGCTGGCTCCATGGTTCCGTCATCGGTGACAAGGCGCTGCACCAGAAGGCGGCGAGTCTGCTCAACCGTCTTGGCAACCGGATGCCTGCCAACGTGGTGGCCCGCGCCAAGGCGATGCACTGATCCAAAAAAATGACCCACAGATCTGCACCTGTGGGTCCGGTTCCAGCCGCCGTGCCATGACAGGCCGGAACCTTCCTCTGTTATATGGCTTCCCGCGCCTTAGAGATCTTGGTGGGGGCCAAAAACTTCGTAATGGAGCTGCCCCGTTGGTACCCCAACAGCCAGCAGCTGCCGCTTGATCTCTTGCATGAAGCCGACGGGGCCACAGAAGTAGTAGTGGGCCTCTGGCGTGATGCGCTCCTTCACAGCAGTCAGATCCATGGTGCCGGCCAGGTCGTAATCTTCACCCTGTACATCGCTGGCCTCCGGCTCCCGATACCAGACCCGGCTCAGCAAGTTGGGATGCCGGCGGGATTTTTGCTGAATATCCTCCCGGAAGGCGTGTACAGCGCCCTGTTCGCAGGCGTGTAGCCAGGTGATCTCGGCCTGATGAGTACTTTCCAGCAGCTGGTTGAGCATGCTCATCATCGGCGTCACGCCGACACCGGCTGAGAGCAGTACCACCGGGGTCTGGCTGTCGGCTTTCAGGTAGAAATCGCCGGTAGGGGGCATCACCTCGATCTTGTCACCCGCCTGCAGGTGATCGTGCAGCAGGTTGGAGACCTGACCCTGCGGCTCACGCTTGACGCTGATGCGGTAATCCTGCCCGTTGGGGGCATCTGAGAGGGAGTATTGGCGGATCTCCTGATATTCCAGCTCGGGGTGAACCAGCTTGATGCTGAGGTATTGGCCCGGTTTGAAGGCCAATACTGGCTTGCCATCTTCCGGCGCCAGCAGGAAGGAGGTGATGAGGTCGCTCTCGGCTCGCTTCTCCTTGATGATGAAGGTGCGGGTACCTTGCCAGCCGCCATCCTGATTGGCCTTCTCCTGATAGATCTCCTGCTCGCGGCCGATGAAGATGTCGGCCAGCACGCCATACGCCTTGCCCCATGCCTCCAGCACCTCGTCGGTGACCGCACTTCCACCCAATTCTTTGAGCGTGGCCAAGAGATGACTACCTACAATGTGATATTGTTCTGGCTGGATCAGGAATCCGGTATGTTTGTGCGCAATCCGCTCGACCGCACCGGCGAGCGCTCCCAGATTGTCGATATTCTTTGCATACGCGGCGACTGCATTGAACAGGGCCAGCGGCTGGCCGCCACTGCGTTGGTGGGCCAGGTTGAAGATATCTTTCAGCTCCGGGTTATGGCTGAACATCCGTTGGTAGAAGTGCTGGGTGAGGGCAGGGCCTGCCGATTCGAGCAGCGGAATGGTGCTTTTGATGACGGCAACGGTGGTTTGATCTAGCATAGGGGCCTCGTTCTAATTGAACATATAAAATGTCATTTAATAAGTGGCATCCTAGATGTTTATTTGATTTGAATCAATACTCCACTTTTCGCATCGCGCTAATCAGGTTTTATGAGACTAACCAGTTATACAGATTTCGGATTGAGAGCCCTGCTCTATCTTGCCACCCTGCCGGAAGGGGAGTTGTCGAGCGTTGCCAAGGTATCGGCCCTGTATGGCGTTTCCCGCAACCACATGGTGAAGGTGGTCAATCAGCTGGTGAAGCTGGGCTATCTGCAATCCCAGCGTGGCAAGAATGGCGGTATTCGTATGGCTTGCGATCCCGCCACCATCAATATCGGGCAGGTGATCCGGGCGCTGGAAGGCAATCTGGACGGCATTGACTGCGGTTCGCCCGCTTGTCACATCGTCTCTGTCTGTCTGCTCAAGAGTGCGCTGAAAGAGGCGATGGATGCGTTTCTGGCGGTGATGGACAGCTATACGCTGCAAGACCTGCTAGCCAACCGCGACGAGTTGCAACGGGTGTTTGGCGAGTTGATCCCGACGCTGGTGCTGGAGCCGGATGATGAAGATGAGCAATAGAAAAGGGCTGCCACTGGCAGCCCTTTTTCAATCTTGCGAATCCGACTCCGCCCGGTACGATGCCGGCATAATCCGCGCCATCTTCACCATGTTGTTCTCCACATCGAGGATCTCGATAGGATAGCCGGCCAGCCGGATCCCGATGTTGGGCTGGGGGATCTCCTCCAGATATTCGAGGATCAGACCGTTGAGGGTGCGCGGGCCGTCGATGGGCAGGTGCCAGTTCATCTCCTTGTTCAGCTCACGAATATTGGCTGAGCCTTCGACCAGATAAGAACCATCTGACTGGGGGTGGATCTCGTCGCTCGGCGCTGGCGTCATGGAGGTGGTGAAGTCGCCCACGATCTCTTCCAGAATATCGTCCAGGGTGATCAACCCCTGAATGTCGCCGTATTCGTCGACGATCAGGCCAATTCGCTCCTTGTTGCGCTGGAATTTGGCCAGCTGCACGTTGAGCGGCGTTCCTTCCGGAATGAAGTAGATCTCGTCCACTTCACGCAACAGGCTCGATTTATTGAACTGGTCCCTGGCTACCAGTCTAAGGGCATCGCGTGCGTGTAAAAAGCCGACAACGTCATCGATATTGTCGCGATAGAGCAGGATCTTGGTGTGAGCGCAGTGGGCCAGCTGGCGCTGGATGCTCTTCCAGTCATCGTTGATGTCGATGGCGTAGATATCGCTGCGCGGCACCATGATGTCCTCGACCAGCATCTTGTCGAGATCCAGAATGCTCAACAGCATCTCCTGATGACGCTGGGGGATCAGGTTACCCGCCTCATTGACTATGGTGCGCAGCTCCTCGGTGTTGAGGGAGTCATCCTTGTTGGGATTGATCTTCAGCATCTTGAGCAGGCCGCTGGTGATGCCGTTGATCAGCCAGACCAGCGGCGAGAGCGGCACCATCAGCCCCTTGAGGATCCAGGAGGCGGGATAGGCGATCTTCTCCGGGAACATGGCGGCCAGGGTCTTGGGGGTCACTTCACCGAATACCAGTACCACCAGGGTCAGGCCGAAGGTGGCAATGGCGACCCCGAGATCACCAAACAGCCGGATACAGACGATGGTGGCGATGGCGGAGGCGAGGATATTGACCAGATTATTGCCGATCAGGATCAGTCCCAGCAGGCGATCGGGGCGGGCGAGCAGTTGCTCGACGCGACGTGCGGCTTTGTGTTTGGTCTGTGCCAGATGCCGCAGTTTGTAGCGGTTGATGGACATCAGGCCGGTTTCGGCACTGGAGAAAAAGGCGGAAAGAAGGATCAAGATAACGAGAACAATCAGTAATGTACTCGTTGAGATGCTGTCCAAAAAGGGCTCCTGTTAGATGGTATGGCTAAAAGAGTATAGGTGTCAGCTCAACAGCACTTCTTTGACGAAGCGACTGCCAAAGTAGGCAAGAGTCAGGATGAAGCTGCCGATCAGACTGAGTGTGATGACTTTGCGGCCGCGCCAGCCATAGGTGTGATGACCCCACAGCAGCAACACGTAGACACACCATGCCAGGATGGAGAGCACTGCCTTGTGAGACTTGCCCTGGGCGAACATATCTTCGAGGAAGAAGAGGCCGGAGGCGATGGAAAGTGTCAGTAGCAGCACCCCTGCAGAGATCAACTGAAACAGCCGTTTTTCCACTGTCATCAGTGGCGGCATGGCTGGCAGGTTGCTGATTTTTCTCGATTTAAGCTGCTTGTCCAGACAGGCGAGCTGCAGCGCAAACAGACAGGCGATCATCAATACCGAGTAGGCCATCAGGGCGAGGCCGATGTGCAGCAACAGCTGGGGATGGGCCTCCAGATGGGTGATATAGCGACCCGGGATCAAGGCGCTGGCAGCCAGCAACAGGGCCGAGAAGCTGTAGACCACCGGCAGCAGGATCCAGCCGTTGAAGCGGCGGGTCACGCAGGTCATGAAGCAACTGATGATGAGGCTGACCAGCGAGGCAACGTTGAGCATGCTCAGGTTCTGGCCGTAACTCTGCAATACCTCTGAACCGAGGGCGCTGGCGTGGGCAATCAGGGCCAATCCGATACAGGCAAACAGGGAGCGCTGTCCCACCGGCTTGGCGCTCAGTAACAGATGCAGGGAGGCGATGATGGCCAGCAGATAAAACGCCAGGGCCAGAACAGAGATTACGATCATAACCAGGTCGTTGTTGCACAAGCTTTTGAGGGTAAGAGGGGCAGTATACCTTGCACGAGAAGTGCTCGCCAGTTGTGCAACGGCCGATCTGCCCATATATAGGGAGAAGGTCCCTGCTGCTGCGGTGCGGTGAATAATCGTCCTCGCGCCCGCTCTGGGTTATAATGCCCCCAATTTATTACGCCAAGAACCGGAATCCGTCATGTTTGAGAATTTGACTGAACGACTCTCGCGCACCTTGCGCAATGTCAGTGGCCGTGGTCGCCTGACCGAAGATAATATCAAGGAAACCCTGCGTGAAGTCCGCATGGCGCTGCTCGAGGCGGATGTCGCCCTGCCGGTCGTGCGTGATTTCGTGGCGCGTGTCAAAGAGCGCGCAGTCGGGCAGGAGGTGGCCAAATCCCTGAGCCCGGGCCAGGCATTCATCAAGATTGTGCACGGTGAACTGGTCACCGTAATGGGGGAGGCCAACGAACAGCTCAACCTGGCTGCCCAGCCGCCTGCGATCATCCTGATGGCCGGTCTGCAGGGTGCCGGTAAGACCACCACGGTTGGCAAACTGGCCAAGCTGCTCAAAGAGCGCAGCAAGAAGAAGGTGCTGGTGGTCAGTGCCGACGTCTATCGCCCTGCGGCGATCAAGCAGCTGGAGACCCTGGCCAGCGACATCGGTGTCGACTTCTTCCCAAGCGATGCCAGCCAGAAGCCGGTCGATATCGCCACCGCCGCCATCGATCAGGCGCGCAAGAAATTCTATGACGTGGTGATCGTCGATACTGCCGGTCGTCTGCACGTTGATAGCGAGATGATGGCCGAGATCCAGGATCTGCATGCCACCATCAAGCCGGTCGAGACCCTGTTCGTGGTGGATGCCATGACCGGTCAGGATGCCGCCAACACCGCCAAGGCGTTCAACGAAGCGCTGCCGCTCACCGGTGTCATCCTTACCAAGGCGGACGGCGACGCCCGTGGTGGTGCCGCCCTGTCGGTGCGTCACATCACCGGCAAGCCGGTCAAGTTTATCGGTATGGGTGAAAAGACCGATGCGCTGGAGCCGTTCCACCCGGATCGTCTTGCCTCCCGTATCCTCGGTATGGGCGATGTGCTCTCTCTGATCGAGGAAGTCGAGCGCAACGTCGATAAAGAGAAAGCGGCCAAGCTGGCCAGCAAGGTCAAGAGCGGCAAGGGTTTCGATCTGGAAGATTTCCGCGAGCAACTGGCCCAGATGCGCAACATGGGCGGTATGATGGGGATGCTCGACAAGCTGCCCGGCATGTCCGGTCTGCCGGATAACGTGAAAGATCAGATGGATGACAAGCTCACCGTGCGGATGGAGGCGATCATCAGCTCCATGACGCCCAAGGAGCGTGCCCACCCCGATCTCATCAAGGGTTCCCGCAAACGCCGTATCGCCGCAGGTTCCGGCATGCAGGTGCAGGATGTGAACAAGCTGCTCAAGCAGTTCACCGAGATGCAGCGCATGATGAAGAAAATGTCCGGCAAGGGCGGCATGCGCAAGATGATGAGCCAGATGAAGAACATGATGCCCCCCGGTTTCGGTGGCGGTCGCGGCCCGTTCTGATCCGGCCTGCGTGTTGATGGGGGTCTGCTGCGGCAGGCCCCTTTTCATTGCCGCTCTGCGCAAAAAATGGCTGGCTTGGTTGCAATTATTACGAATCCAAGTAGAATTACGCGGCTTATTTTAAGCTAGGGTTCGCGTGTTTGCGGGCCTTGTTCATTAGATGTTAATGAGGACGATATGGTAACCATTCGTTTACAACGTGGTGGCGCGAAAAAGCGTCCGTTCTACCAGGTAGTAGTTTCTGACAGCCGTTGCGCCCGTGACGGTCGCTTCATCGAGCGCGTTGGTTTCTTCAACCCGGTTGCTGCTGGTCAAGCTGAAAAGCTGAACCTGGACCTGGCTCGTATCGAGCATTGGGTTGCTACTGGTGCCGCTGTTTCTGACCGCGTTGCCAAGCTGATCAAAGACGCTAAAAAAGCTGCTTAATCAGCCCAACGGTAAGGAGTTAAGGTGGAAAAACCTGTAGTTCTGGGCACCCTGGGTACCGTTTATGGCATCAAGGGCTGGCTTAAAGTGAACTCCTTCACCGATGTTGCCGAAGCGATTTTCGATTACAACCCCTGGCTGATTAATCAGAACGGGGCGTGGCGTGAAATTCGGGTTTCATCCTGGAAACGTCACAACAAGGGTCTGATCTGCAAACTCGATGGTATCGATGTGCGCGAAGATGCCCTGGCATTGACCAATGTCGAGATTGGCGTACCCGCCGATCTGTTGCCTGCGTTGCCTGAAGGTGAGTTCTACTGGCGTGACCTGATTGGTTGCTCCGTGGTGACCACCAAGGGATACGACCTGGGCAAGGTGACCGAATTGATGGAAACCGGCTCCAACGATGTGTTGGTGGTTGAGGCCAATGTAAAAGATGCCTTTGGTGCAAAGGAGCGGTTGATTCCGTTCCTGGAAGAGCAGGTGATCAAGAACATTGATCTGACTGCTCGAACAATCGAAGTTGATTGGGATCCTGGTTTCTAGTTTCCCGCGCTAACACGGGTGCCGGAGGTTTCTTATGTGGATTGGGGTTATTAGCCTCTTCCCTGAAATGTTCCGAGCCATTACCGAGCACGGGGTAACGGGTCGGGCCGTCAAGAGTGGCCTGCTGCAGATTGAGTGCTGGAACCCCCGGGAGTTTACTCACGACAAACACCGTACGGTCGATGATCGTCCTTATGGTGGTGGGCCCGGCATGTTAATGATGGTTCAGCCGCTGCGTGACGCGATTCATGCAGCCAAGCAAGCGGCAGGAGACGGGGCGAAAGTCATCTATCTCTCTCCTCAGGGACGCAAGCTGACTCAAGCGGGCGTAACCGAGTTGGCGACGAATCAGAAACTGATTCTGGTAGCCGGTCGATACGAAGGTATCGATGAACGCGTGATACAAACCGAAGTCGACGAAGAGTGGTCTATCGGGGATTACGTGTTAAGTGGTGGCGAGTTGCCTGCCATGACCCTGATCGATGCGGTTTCGCGTCTGGTCCCTGGGGTTTTGGGCGATCAGGCCAGTGCCGAGCAAGACTCCTTTACGGATGGCTTGCTGGATCATCCCCACTATACTCGGCCGGAGGTGTTGGATGGATTGGCTGTGCCCGAGGCGCTGACAAGCGGCAATCACGAAGTGATTCGACGCTGGCGTCTCAAGCAGTCGCTCGGACGAACCTGGCAAAGAAGGCCGGAACTTATTAACAACCTAGCTCTGACTGACGAGCAAGAATCACTTCTTGCCGAGTATGTCCGCGAAGTGCGTGACAGCGTTAAGTAGAGTTTTCAGTTTATCCTAGGTAAGGAAAGACAATGAGCAAGATTATTCAGCAGCTTGAACAAGAGCAACTGCGTACCGACATCCCGGCTTTTGCCCAGGGCGACACTGTACGTGTTCAAGTTCGTGTTAAAGAAGGTGGTAAAGAGCGTCTGCAGGCTTTCGAAGGCATCGTTATTGCCAAGCGTAACCGCGGTCTGCACTCTGCTTTCACCGTTCGCAAGATCTCCAACGGCGAAGGTGTTGAGCGTGTATTCCAGACTCACTCTCCGCTGATCCACAGTGTAGAACTGAAGCGTCGTGGTGATGTTCGCCGCGCCAAACTGTACTACCTGCGCAACCTGTCCGGCAAAGCTGCTCGTATCAAAGAGAAGCTCAACTAATTCGATTCGAATTGGTGTCGGTATGTCGGCAAATAGCTCGACAGGTAGTGAAAAGGCTCGCCAATGGCGAGCCTTTTTTGTATCCGTTGTCCCGTCCTGAATATGGTTTACACCTTTCCCCCCCAATAAATGGAGAGCCCGATGGGACAAGGTGTGAAACGGACACAGCGCGATTACTCGCTGACTTTTAAACTGGCACTGGTCGAGCAGATTGAAAAAGGCGAGCTCACCT
>NZ_JBFOCS010000005.1:0-27830 GCF_040907905.1 Aeromonas sp. s13
CTTGTCGTCAGATTGATAAGGCCCATGGTGGAGCAGGCCGAGGTGGATGCGGTGATGTCCAACGCCGAAAGCACCCCGCCGCAGGCGTAAGATTTGTTTTAAATAATAAAAAGAGACCGGCTGATGGCCGGTCTCTTTTTATGTAACATATGGGGCATTATTTTTATGACATCGTTTTAAAGAACGCGAACGTCCGATTACGCTTCGCTAATCGAACCTACGAGCTATTTAGATAGCTCTACTGCAATTTTTGGTTAAAAATATATGTAAAACCGCTTTTCCCATCAGTACGACAAAAATGCAAATTATCCAAAGCCACACATATTTCAAAACTGAGTAATGCAACTAGTTTTTGATTTGAAGAGGCCAATGTCATTTTAAATAATGAGTCATCAACCGCAGATAGCCCTATTAATACAGGGTATATGGCTGCCCATATATCAAGTGCCTGTGGCATTACCCTATGAATATCAATGGCAATATTCTTCATATCCATTGAACATAGATGTTCAGGGCTACAAAACATAAACTTTTCGTGAAGTACAGCCCTCAACGGCACATTACCGACCAGTGATTCATCAAGAATATTAGATAACTGCGATGCATAAAACTCGATATCTTCTCGTGCTTGCTGCAAATAATACTGGTCATTCATCTGTTTCTGTAAAGAAAGCTGACGAATCAAAACTACTAACGTAATAAATCCGAGTATTGGTGCATAGATACCTCCAATTGCCGAGCCAAATTCGGCCCATCGAGAGTGGTCTTGTGACAAATCTCCGCCAAATGTATTTACATATAAAGCAACAGGGGAAAATAAAAGTACAAAAACAACAACTATAATAACCCAACCTCTTATAACCATAGCTTAGCCTTTATTAAGACAATGAAGATCAATCATCAAGAAAAAGTACTATCAACTCTCAGGCATTGAAATATATTTTTAATTTACTATTTTCCTGTGCCAATAAAAACGCCCCCCATCTTGCGATGGAGGGCGTTTATTTTCCAGCTATTGGGTCAAGCTGGCCCAACCTTCAGGAATTACAGGGATTCAGCGGTCGCAACCACGTTTTCCACGGTAAAGCCGAATTCCTTGAACAGCAGCTCGGCCGGTGCGGACTCACCAAAGGTGGTCATACCGATGATCTTGCCGCCGAAACCGACGTACTTGTACCAGTAGTCAGCGATGCCGGCTTCGATGGCCACACGCTTGGTGACGGAGGACGGCAGGACGGACTCTTTGTACTCGGCAGACTGGGCGTCGAACACGTCGGTAGACGGCAGAGAGACCACGCGCACGGCACGGCCCTTGGCAGTCAGCTGCTCATAGGCGGCAACGGCCAGTTCCACTTCGGAACCGGTGGCGATCAGGATCAGCTCCGGAGTACCGGCGCAATCTTTCAGCACGTAGCCACCCTTGGCGGTGTCGGCCAACTGCTGGGCAGTACGATCCATCTGGGCCAGGTTCTGACGAGAGAAGATCAGAGAGGTCGGGCCGTCGGTACGCTCGATGGCGTGTTTCCAGGCGATGGCGGATTCAACCTGGTCACACGGACGCCAGGTGCTCATGTTCGGAGTCAGACGCAGGGAGGCGATCTGCTCAACCGGCTGGTGAGTCGGGCCATCTTCACCCAGACCGATGGAGTCGTGGGTGTAAACAAAGATAGCGCGCTGCTTCATCAGGGCGGCCATGCGCAGGGCGTTGCGAGCGTACTCCATAAACATCAGGAAGGTAGCGCCGTAGGGGATGAAACCACCGTGCAGGGCGATACCGTTCATGATGGCGGACATGCCGAACTCACGGACACCGTAGTGGATGTAGTTGCCGGAGGCATCGTCGTTGGTCAGGGACTTGGAGCCGGACCACATGGTCAGGTTGGACGGAGCCAGGTCAGCAGAGCCGCCCATGAACTCCGGCAGCAGCTTGCCGAACGCTTCCAGAGAGTTCTGGGACGCTTTACGGGTTGCGATCTTGGCCGGGTTGGCTTGCAGGGTTTCGATGATCTTGGCGGATTCAGCAGCCCAGTTGGCCGGCAGTTCGCCAGCGGTGCGGCGCTTGAATTCGGCAGCCAGCGTCGGGTGAGCGGCTTCATAGGCGGCGAACTTGGCAGCCCAGTCGGCTTCCAGTGCAGCACCCTTCTCCTGAGCGTTCCACTCGGCAGCGATATCGGCCGGGATAACGAACGGCGCGTGATCCCACTTCAGGAAGGCGCGAGCAGCGGCGATCTCGTCGTTGCCCAGCGGTGAGCCGTGGCAGTCGTGAGAACCGGATTTGTTCGGAGAACCGTAACCGATGATGGTGCGGCAGCAGATCAGGGTCGGTTTGCCGGTCTCGGCCTTGGCGGCTTCGATGGCGGCATTGATGGCTTCTGGGCTGTGACCGTCAACAGCCGGGATAACGTGCCAACCGTAAGCTTCGAAGCGCTTGACGGTGTCGTCGGTGAACCAACCTTCTACGTGACCGTCGATGGAGATACCGTTGTCATCCCAGAACGCGATCAGTTTGCCCAGTTGCAGGGTACCGGCCAGAGAGCAAGCCTCGTGGGAGATACCTTCCATCAGGCAGCCGTCGCCCATAAAGGCGTAGGTGTAGTGGTCAACGATATCGTGGCCCGGCTGGTTGAACTGCTCAGCCATGGCTTTTTCGGCGATCGCCATACCAACGGCGTTGGTGATGCCCTGGCCCAGCGGGCCAGTGGTGGTTTCAACGCCCGGTGCATAGCCGTACTCCGGGTGACCCGGGGTGCGAGAGTGCAGTTGGCGGAAGTTTTTCAGATCGTCGATGGAGAGGTCATAACCGGAGAGGTGCAGCAGGGAGTACAGCAGCATGGAGCCGTGGCCGTTGGAGAGAATGAAACGGTCGCGGTCGGCCCACTTGGGGTTGTTCGGGTTATGTCTGAGGTGGCTACGCCACAGCACTTCGGCGATATCCGCCATTCCCATGGGGGCGCCCGGGTGACCGGAGTTGGCTTTTTGAACGGCATCCATACTCAATGCACGAATGGCATTGGCAAGCTCTTTACGAGAAGGCATCTGAATCTCCTGCGATTGCTTCATTTGATGGCCAAGATTAAGGCGCGTTATTGTCCCAGCAGGGCGCGCGGCGTGCAAATATTATCTGGATGAATAAAGTGGCTTTGGGAGGACAATCGCTTTTCTTGCCCTCTATTGACCAAAGCAACCAGAGAAAAACGTTTGATTTCCATCCCTTTCGGGATAGGAGAGCACCGCTTGTGACCCATTGGACACTACGCGACAAAATAGTGCTGGCAATCACGGGGGGCGCTAATTAAAATAGACGTCCAGATGTAGATACCTCTACACCATCCCATTCATCCGGTTATTGCCGTGGCGATAACCCAGACAAGCTGAGACTCTTATCATGGCAAAGCTGTTTACTTCCGAGTCGGTCTCCGAAGGCCATCCCGACAAGATTGCGGACCAGATCTCCGATGCGGTACTGGACGCCATCCTCAAGCAAGATACCAAGGCCCGTGTCGCCTGCGAGACCCTGGTCAAGACCGGTATGGTCATGGTGGCCGGCGAAGTAACCACCTCTGCCTGGGTTGATATCGAAGAGATCGTGCGTGATACCGTACGTGAAATCGGCTACACCCACTCCGACATGGGCTTCGATGCTGACTCCTGCGCCGTGCTGAACGCCATCGGCAAGCAGTCCCCGGATATCAACCAGGGCGTTGACCGCAGCGATCCGCTGGAGCAGGGCGCTGGCGACCAGGGCCTGATGTTCGGCTACGCCACCAACGAAACCGACGTGCTGATGCCGGCCCCCATCACCTACTCTCACCTGCTGGTGAAGCGTCAGGCTGAAGTGCGCAAGAACGGCACCCTGCCGTGGCTGCGTCCGGATGCCAAGAGCCAGCTGACCTTTGCCTACGACGACGCAGGCAAGATCATCGGTGTTGATGCAGTTGTTCTGTCTACCCAGCACGCCGAATCCATCAGCCACAAAGATCTGGTTGAAGCGGTACGCGAAGAGATCATCAAGCCGGTGCTGCCGGCCGAGTGGGTCAACAAGGACACCAAATACTTCATCAACCCGACCGGCCGTTTCGTTATCGGCGGCCCGATGGGTGACTGCGGTCTGACCGGTCGCAAGATCATCGTCGACACCTACGGCGGCATGGCTCGTCACGGTGGTGGCGCCTTCTCCGGTAAGGATCCGTCCAAGGTTGACCGCTCCGCTGCCTACGCCGCCCGCTACGTTGCCAAAAACATCGTTGCCGCCGGTCTGGCAGATCGCTGTGAAATCCAGATCTCCTACGCCATCGGCGTGGCCGAGCCGACCTCCATCAGCGTCGAAACCTTCGGTACTGCCAAGGTCGCCGAAGAGCTGCTGGTCAAACTGGTGCGCGAGCACTTCGAACTGCGCCCGTATGGCCTGATCGAAATGCTGGATCTGAAGCGCCCGATCTACCAGGCTACCGCTGCCTACGGTCACTTCGGTCGTGACGAGTTCCCGTGGGAGCAGACCGACAAGGCCGAACTGCTGCGTTCCGCCGCTGGCCTGTAAGGCTCGCTGTTGTGATAAAAGGGGAGCCTGGCTCCCCTTTTGCTTATCCGCTATCTGACGAGATGTTGATGTCTGCCACTCCTGCCCAGCTTGTCGCCCTGCTGCAACAACGCGTAGAAGCCTGTTTTGTGCAGGCCGAGGCGCGCCTTGGCCGCACCTTCCCCCGCCCGCGGATCTACTGCAATATGCGGGGCCGAGCGGCGGGATCGGCGCGGCTGCAAACCTGGGAGCTGCGCTTCAATCCCGCCCTCTATCAGGCCAACCAGCAGGCGTTTCTGGATGAGGTGGTGCCCCACGAGGTGGCCCATCTGCTGGTCTATGCCCTGTGGGGTGAAGGACGCGGCAAAAACCGGGTGCTACCCCACGGCCGTCAGTGGCAATCGGTGATGCGGGAGGTATTCGGCCTTGAGCCCAGAACCACCCACAGCTTCGATCTGGCAGTATTGGCCCAGCGCACCGTGCCCTATCGCTGCCTCTGCCAGCAGCATCAACTGTCGATACGCCGCCACAACAAGGTGGTGCGCGGCGAGGCCCGCTACCATTGCCGCCGCTGCAAGCAACCGCTGGAGCGGGAACGGCCGGAGCCAGAGCAGTAAGCCAGCTTGTGTCGCGCCCCTGTGGTAGGGTGCCCGCCATCGTTCGTCAATCACCCCGTTTGCAAGGAATCTCATGCGTTTCATCTCCTCCCTCGCCCTGACCCTGCTGGCCGGTTTGCCGCTGCTCAGCGCCCCCCTGCACGCCCAGACCTTTCGCGAAGCCAAGCAGGATCTGGTGAAGATCTATCGCAGCCAGCCTGCGGTCACCACCTTCTACTGCGGCTGCGACATCGACTATCAGGGCAAATCGATGCGCCCGGATCTCGCCAGTTGCGGCTATGAGCCGCGCAAGCAGGCCAAGCGCGCCGCCCGCATCGAGTGGGAACACGTGGTCCCGGCCTGGGAGTTCGGCCACCAGCTGCAGTGCTGGCAGGATGGCGGTCGCAAGAACTGCGAAAAAGCGAGCCCCGAGTTCAACAAGATGGAGGGGGACATGCACAACCTCTTCCCCGCCATTGGCGAGGTGAACGGCGATCGAGCCAACTACCGCTTTTCCGACTGGAACGGCAAGCCGGATCAGTATGGTCAGTGCCAGATGCTGGTGGATTTCAAGGATCGTCGGGTGCAGCCGCCCAAGGGGCCGGTACGGGGCCAGATTGCCCGCGCCTACCTCTACATGAGCCAGCAGTATGGGCTGCGTCTGGCAGCGCAACAGCGTAAACTGTTTGAAGCCTGGGATCGCCAGTACCCGGCAGAGGGCTGGGAGTGCGAGCGCAACCGCCGCATCGGCAAGCTGCAGGGCAATACCAATCCCTTTATTGAAAAACAGTGCCAATAACCCCATTTGACCTGGGAGGGGGATCGCCCCTCCTATCATGAAGCCCTTCCCTACTGCCGCGTGAGCCCTGCTCGCCGCAGGATATGAAGGGTTTCCAAGCAAGAGACTGACAAGCAGCCATGCGCATTCCACGTATCTATGAACCGGCCACCCTGCAAGTTGGCCAGACCATCGCCCTGTCGGAAGACGGCGCCAACCATATCGGCCGGGTACTGCGCATGCAGCCGGGCCAGCAGCTCGAGCTGTTCAACGGCGATGGCAATCAATATCCCGCCACCATCGCCCTGGTCGGCAAGAAGTCGGTGGAGGTGACCATCGACAGCTGCGATACCCAATCGGTGGAGTCACCGTTGGCCATCCATCTGGGTCAGGTGATCAGCCGTGGCGACAAGATGGACTTCACCATCCAGAAATCGGTGGAGCTGGGCGTCACTTGCATCACCCCGCTCTTCTCCGAGCGCTGCGGCGTCAAGCTGCCGGCAGACCGCTTGGAGAAGAAGCGCGAACAGTGGCAGAAGGTGGTGATCAGCGCCTGCGAACAGTGCGGCCGCAACGTGGTGCCAGAGGTGCGCATGCCGATAGAGCTGGACGCCTGGCTGGCGGAAGAGACCAAGGAGCTCAAGCTCAACCTGCACCCGCGCGCCGAGTACAGCATCAACACCCTGCCCGTTCCCGAGCACGGCGTGCGCCTGCTGATTGGCCCGGAAGGGGGCTTGTCGAGCGACGAGATCGCCCGTACCGTGCAGGAAGATTTCAAAGAGATGCTGCTGGGGCCGCGGGTGCTGCGTACCGAAACCGCCGCCCTGACTGCGATTACTGCGCTGCAGTGCCGCTTTGGCGATCTCGCTTGATACTATCGGCCGCATCATGCATCGATGCAGCCTCAAGCGGCCGATTACGCTGCGCTAATCGACCCTACAATCCTATCGAGCCATTAAAAAGGAACAGCGGATGACCATTAAACTCGGCATCGTGATGGACCCCATCTCGGCCATCAACATCAAGAAAGATTCCAGCTTTGCCATGCTCGAAGAGGCGCAAAAGCGCGGCTATGAGCTGTTCTATCTGGAGATGAAGGATCTCTACATGGAAGCCGGTCGCGCCTTTGGTACCATGCGCCCGCTGACAGTCAAATATGACTATGCCGACTGGTACACGCTGGGCGAGGTGGTGGATCAGCCCCTCTCCAACCTCGATGTGATCCTGATGCGCAAGGATCCGCCGTTCGACACCGAATTTATCTATGCCACCTACATGCTGGAGCGGGCCGAGGATGAGGGTTGCCTTATCGTCAACAAGCCGCAGAGCCTGCGTGACGCCAACGAGAAGCTCTATACCGCCTGGTTTGCCGAGCACACCCCGACCACGCTGGTAACCCGCCGCGCCGACAAGCTACGCGCCTTCCACGCCAAGCACAAAGACGTCATCCTCAAACCGCTGGATGGCATGGGTGGCGCCTCCATCTTCCGCATGAAGGAGGATGACGCCAACGTCGGTGTGATTATCGAAACCCTGACCGCCCACGGCAGCCAGTACTGCATGGCGCAGACCTATCTACCCGCCATCAAGGATGGCGACAAGCGGGTGCTGGTGGTGGACGGTGAACCGGTGCCTTACTGCCTCGCCCGTATTCCGGCGCAAGGTGAGACCCGTGGCAATCTGGCGGCCGGTGGCCGTGGTGAAGCGCGTCCCCTGAGCGAAGCCGACTGGGCCATCGCCCGCGCGGTGGGCCCGACGTTGAAAGAGAAAGGGCTCTTCTTCGTCGGCCTCGACATCATCGGCGATCGGCTGACCGAGATTAACGTCACCAGCCCGACCTGCATTCGCGAAATTGAAGCAGCCTTCGACGTGCACATCACCGGTATGCTGATGGATGCCATCGAGCGTCGGCTGGGCAAATAATCGCCTGGCAGGCTAATCGGCCTGTTCAGGGGTAACCCTCCCCTGACAAGCCCCAAAACAGAGAGGGTGGCCCGGCGCCACCCTCTCTGTTTCAAGACAATCCGGAAAAGGGCGGGATCTCGCCCAGCCCAAAAAGCGGTTTTTCCCATGGGGATCAACTGCCATAATTGACCTCAAATACCTTTGCACTATTTGGCCTCTATGCAAACACTGCAAAATCACTTCCTGCTTGCCATGCCAAGCCTGACGGATCCCTACTTCGAGCGCTCGCTGGTCTATCTGTGCGAGCACAACGAAGAGGGCGCCATGGGCTTGGTCGTCAACATTCCGGTCGAGATGTCGCTGGAAACCATGCTGACCCAGCTCCAGCTCAACCCGCCCAACAACCCGGAGCTCAAGCAACCGGTACTGCAAGGGGGGCCGGTTCACGCCGATCGCGGCTTCGTGCTGCACAGCTTCCGCCCCGGTTTCAACTCCACCCTGCAGGTGGGGGATGAGATGATGGTAACCACCTCCAAGGATATTCTGGAAACTCTGGGTACGAGCGAGGCCCCTGCCCATTGGCTGGTGGCCCTTGGCTATGCCGGCTGGAGCGCCGGGCAGCTGGAGCAGGAGCTGGTGGATGGCGCCTGGCTGGTGATCCCCCCCAATCCGGCTCTGGTGTTCAAGACCCCCATTCACAAACGTTGGCAGCAAGCTGCCGCCAGCATAGGGGTGAACCCGGTTCACCTCTCCAGCGATATCGGCCACAGCTGAGCGGCTGGCCCGCTCCGCTCTCTATTTCGAGGATTTATCAGTTATGTCATCACGCAGCATCATGGGCTTTGACTATGGCACCAAGAGCATTGGCGTCGCCATCGGTCAGGAGCTGACTGGCACAGCCCAGCCTCTGCGCGCCCTCAAGGCCAACGACGGCATCCCCAACTGGGACGAGATTGAGAAGCTGCTCAAGGAGTGGCAACCGGACCTGCTGGTGGTCGGCCTGCCGCTGAACATGGATGGCACCGATCAGGAGATAACAGTACGAGCACGCAAATTCGGCAACCGGCTGCATGGCCGTTTCGGCAAGCCGGTGGAGTTCAAGGATGAGCGACTCACCACCACAGATGCCCGCGCCCGGCTGTTTGAGCGAGGCGGCTATCGCGCGCTGGAAAAAGGCAGCGTGGACGGGGTATCGGCGCAGTTGATCGTCGAAGCCTGGATGGAAGAGCAGTACAACTAAACCATCAACAGCAAGGCAAGGGTCGCCGCCCTTGCCTTGTCTCGCACTATCCCCTCATTACGCCTGTGATTGTCCCACCACCAGCCCCTCGGCCTCTGTCGGCGTCGCATTCATCATCCGGTTGAGCCAGGGCACCATCAGCCCCATCACCACCGCAATCAGCAGGGTCGCCATCCCGATCTTGCCAAACACGCCGGTGTAGATCGGCAGGGTTTGCAGCGGATCCGTCATCCCTTGCGGCACGGCGGTAAAAGTCGCCACATAGCCTCCCAGCAGGGACGCCATCGCTTGAGTCAGGAACCACATTCCGAGAATGAAGCCCATCAGCCGTTGCGGCACCAGCGCGGCGACCATCGCCAGTCCCAGGGCACTGATCATCAGCTCACCCAAACTCTGGAACAGGTAGATAAGCACCATAAACCAGGGGGAGGTCAGCCCCTGCTCATCGGCAAACCACCAGCCGGATGCCGCCGCCGTCAGAAAGCCCAGCGAGCAGAAGAACATCCCGAGGGTGAACTTGAGCGGCATGGTGAGATCCCGCCCCTTGCTGCCCATCCGGGTATAGATCATCGCGAGTACCGGGCTACCCACCACCACCCAGAAGGGGTTGAGCGCCTGGAAGCTGATTGGGTTGACGCTCATGCCCAGCATTTCGTGGTGCATGTTGTTGATGGCAAAGAAGTTCAGAGACGTCGGCATCTGGGCGTAAAGCACATAGAAGAGCACTGCCTCCAGCATCAGCACGAAGGCCACATACATCTTGTTGCGGCCCACTGTGTCGAGCCTGAATGCCTCGCGAAAAAAGAATATCACCACGGCGATGGTCACCGTCATCAACACCATGTTGGCGATCACCACGTGGTGCATCAGCCAGGCGCAAAAGAAGACCATGGCTACCGAGCCCAATATAACCAGCAGCAGCTTGCTGTAATTCAGTGGCAGGTGATCCGGCTCGGAGCCAATATCCTTGACCATATTGCGGCAGGCAAAGAAGGTAAGCAGCGCAATAATCAGCCCTACCCCGCACAGGTTATAGGTCACGGTATAGCCGTAATGATCGGCAATTACCGGCGCCAGCGAGAGGGAAATAAGGGAGCCGATATTGATCGACATATAGAACAGGGTAAACGCCCCATCCAGCCGCGGATCTTTTGGCTGATAGCATTTTGAAAGCAGGCTGGCCGGATTGGCCTTGAACAGGCAGTTACCAACTGCAATGGTGCCCAGCGCATAGAAAATCAGGTCGGGATTGTAGATAGAGATGCCGGTCATAAAGTAGCCTATCACCAGCACCACGGCCCCCAGCACCATGGTGCGCTTGGTGCCGAGCACATGGTCGCCGACATAGCCACCGACCGAGATCAGACCATATACCAGCGCCGAGAAGGCACCGAAGGTAATAAAGGATTGCTCTTGGGAAAAACCCAGTTGCTGTACAAAGAAAACCGCCAATATCCCCTGCACGCCGTAATAACCGAAGCGCTCCCAGAGTTCGACGAAAAATATCATAAAGAAGGGTTTGGGCTGTTGTAACAACCCTGTGGGTGCTGTTGCTGGACGCATATCAACCTGCCTTTGCTGAGATTTATTTTTATTAATCTGGTGGTGGCTGCCGCACTATTTCTTTGCCCGCCATTGCTATAACGGGGAGCACAGTCAGCCTGCCAATCTGGCTATTTTCGGGTGCACGGGCCCCGTTCGATGAAAGGTGTTTTTCATCTAGCCGGTTTCAATTACGGGTTATCGGGGGATGGTGAGTGGCATCTCCCGGTACAGTTACCGGCTCCGGGTTCTACCTTTGCTGCATCCCTTCACTCAAGCCGGTTTATCAACCTTGATGCTTATTCTCCTCTGCTCCGTCACTCATGGCTGGTGGCTAGATGGACGGGGCATGACACGGCCACAGACGACCTGTGGGGCTGGCTCACTCCGCGCTCTACTGGCTATCACACTGCACAGGCGCTATATAACCCCGCCATTCCAAGGGGTGTCATGCTATATCACTGCAAATACAGGAACTTAATGGTCGATCACACTTCAAAAGTGACCATTAGTGAAGTTTTCTAATGAAACCACATGAATTTTTTTCGTGAAAAGAGCTTCACTCGAGACGTGCAACCAAGGCTAATCTGTGCATAAAGAGAGTTGAATGACACACAGCTGAACCCGAGCTAGGCACTTAAGTCGTGCCAAAGCCCACTCATCCGGGCGATAAAAGCCGGAGCAGATGGCTCCGGCTGCTCGATGGGCACCGTCACGGCCACATTAGCGTGGCGATTCGTCGTTGTAGAGCCGCCGGATCTCGTTGCGCAGCCACATCACCTTGGCATCCTGATTGTGCCGTTTGTGCCACAGCAGGATGAAGGCGATCTCCAGCTGGGCGTAGAGCTTCTCGGGGAGCGGCAGCGGCATGGCGATCAGATTGTCGTGATGCCGACTGGCATAACCACCACAGTAAGAGGGCGCCACCGCAATCAGCTCGTGGCTCGACTGGGAGGCAATATGCAGCGCCTGCTCGAAGCTGGAGACCATGATGGGCACCTCCCGCTTCAGCCCCTCGTCCTCCAGCAGACTGTCGAGGGCCCAGGTATCGTTCGCTTCCCACACCATGCTGATCTGGGGGCAGGCCAAAAAATTCTCCAGCGACCACTTCTGCTGGAGCAAGGGGTGATCCTTGCGCAGGAACACCACCGGGCGATCGGTGAACAGCACCTCGTGATCGATGTAATAAGGCAAGCGGTTGACCTTGGCCAGGGAGCGGCCATGGGTCTCGCGGGCGCAGAAGCCGAGATCCGCATCGCCATTGACGATGTCGTTGAGGGAGTGGTGATCCCACCCCAGCATCCTGACTACCGAGTTGGGGTACTTCTGGTAGATGGTCATGGGCAGATCGCTCAGGAAGCTGATGTAGAAGGGGGACTCCATCACCAGCGTGAAACGGGCACCGTCGGGGATCGCCTCGCTATTGAGCGAGGTGATACTGTCGGTGAGCTGGAACCAGACCTTCAGCTCCTCCTCCAGGGTCAGGGAGAGGTTGGTGGGCTGCAACCCCTGCCGTACCCGCACAAACAGGGGATCGTCAAACCACTCCCGCAATTTGGCCAGAGACTTGCTCACCGCCGACGGAGTGACACAGAGCTTTTTCGCCGCCCCTGCCACACTGCGCTCCTGCATCAGGTACTTGAAGACCACCAGCAGGTTTAAATCGAGTTCACCCAGATTGCGCATATCCCCTCTCATCTTCCATCAGCCCTGCGACCGCGCTTCACGAAGCGCGAGCCATGGTAACAGCCCTCTGACAGCCAGGTAACTGAGCAGTGCCAGCAGCAGAGCGCAGATCAGCATCTCGGACGGAGTAAAGCCAAGTTGGCCCAGCAGCCAGATATAGAGGCCGGAGAGGCTGATCTGCATGATGCAGAGCACGGCGCTGGCAAAGGCCACGTTATGCTGACAACCATCGAGCGCCTCCCCCATCGCTACCCCGAAGCCACAGGAGAAGCCGACACAGACCAGCGCAAACCCCGGCAGCAAAAGATGGATATCGCCCCCCGCCTGCCAGCTGCCGATCAGTGAGCACGCCGCCAGCAGATAGGAGAGATGAGACACCGCCAGCACCTTCTGTTTGCCCAGCCAGCGCAACAGCAGGGGCATCAGAAAGGAGGTGGACATACTCACGCCGGCCATCACCATCATCACGATGGAGTACTGCTCGGTAGTGAAGCCAAACTCCTTCATCAGGATCAGCGGCGAGACGCTGACATAGACCAGAATGGCGGTCACGCTGGCACTGGTCAGCAGGGAGAGCAACATAAAGCGCGGGGAGCGCAGCAGGGCAAAGGGTTGCCCCGCGCTACTCCCCGGTTGCCGCGCCGGACGGGTTTCCTTGAGCAGCAGCAGGTTGACAAGACCGCTGACAGCCGCCACCAGCGCCATCGCCACGAAGATCCCGCGCCAGTCAAAATGGGACAGAATTAGGTAACCGAGCACCGGCGCCAGCACCGGGATCACGCAGATCACCCCGTTGATCATCGAGAGCGCCATCGCCAGCCGCTCCTGACTCAGCACATCCCGCAGCACGGTAAAGGTCATGATATAGAGCGCCCCCGCCCCGACTCCCTGCCAGAAACGGCCGAAATAGAACTGATTTATCCCCTCTGCGCTGCCTGCCACCAGCGAGGCAAGGACAAAAATCAGCGCGCCCCCGAGCACCACCCAGCGCCGCCCGAAGCGATCGGCAATCATCCCCCCCAGCAGCACGGTGGCCGCCATGCCAAACAGATAGATGGAGAAGGCGGTATGGATCTGCGCCTCGCTCGCCTGCAGGGTATCGGCAATCTGGGGCACCGCCACCAGATAGAGATCGATTCCGACCGGATAGAGGGTGATCATCAGAAAAGTGCACAACAGGAATACAGGCATGAACGCTCCATAACAGATTGGCGTGCCGATGCCTGCCAGATCACAGCGACAGGCGAACAGTGGCGGGGCCAAGATGGTGACAAAGGTAGCAACACAGTGCGTCGCAATGGGGGCAACTATATGGGCGCCCAGCGCCCTCACCTAGTGAAGAGATGGCGATCGGTACATTCCAATCAGGAAATATTGTATTGAGTTACGTGCCTAGACGGCCATATTGAATCGAGCAGACTCACTAATAAACCGCGTCACCTCCCGCTCATAGCCATCCCTGCGCAGCACTTTTACCGCCCGTCAGTTATCCGCCTTCTCCCTTGCGGGCGTATAAGCTGTAGGTGCGACGCAATACAGGGAATGTGTATGAAGGGAATGAAGAGAGAAGAGCAGATTGCCGGGCTGCTGGCAGCACTGGAGCAAGTCATTCTGGGCAAGCCGCTACAACTCCAAATAGCCCTGGTCACCCTGCTAGCACGTGGTCATCTGCTGATCGAGGATCTGCCCGGCATGGGCAAGACCACCCTGGCCCACGCGCTGGCGCAGGTGCTGGGGCTGGCATGCCGGCGGATGCAGTTCACCGCCGATCTGCTCCCCGCCGACCTGCTGGGGCTGCAGATTTTTGACCCCCAGCAACAAACATTTCGCTTTCACCCCGGCCCCATCTTCACCCAGGTACTGCTGGCAGACGAGATCAACCGCGCCAGCCCCAAAGTACAAAGCGCCCTGCTGGAGGCGATGGCCGAGGGCAAGGTGAGCATTGAGGGGAATACGCACCCACTCCCCGATCCATTTTTCGTCATCGCCACCCAGAACCCGGCGGATCAGGCGGGCACCTATCCACTGCCGGAGTCCCAACTCGACCGCTTCGCCGTGCGACTCTCGCTGGGTTTTCCACCACGAGAGGCGGAGCGCCAGCTACTGCGGGGCAACCAGCCGACTGACCCGTTGCCCGCCATGCTGGATGCCGCCGAGCTGACTGCCCTGCAAGCGGAAGGTGATGCTATCCATGTTTCCGATGCCACCCTCGACTACCTGCTGGCGCTGGTGCACCAGAGCCGCTTTGATGGGGATCTGCCACAGCCCCTCTCCCCCCGGGCAGCCCAGACCTTGCTGGCGGTGAGCCGGGCCTGGGCGCTGGTGGCAGGGCGGAGCTTTGTCACGGTGGAGGATGTGCAGGCTGTCTTCCCCTATGTGGCCGAGCATCGGCTGCGGGGCAGCTTTGGCGTGCAACACGGCGAAGCCTGTCCCCTTAGCCAGCGGCTGCTGGCCAGGGTCGATCCGGACAATCCCTGATGAGCACCTTGTTCACCCGCTGGCAGCAGTGGCGTGCCCGCTGGCAGCGACGCTGGCTCGACCGCCGCATTCCCCCGGCCCGCCAGATCACGCTGGCTACCCGCAGCCTCTTTATCCTCCCCACCCGCATGGGGCTGCTCTATCTGCTGGTGCTGCTCGCCATCTATCTGCTAGGCACCAACTACCAGAACAATCTGGTACTGCTGGTGGCCTACTGCCTCGGCAGCCTGTTTATAGCAGCCATGTGGCTCACCCACCGCAACCTGCTGGGGCTGGAGCTGCTGGGCGGCCCGCTGGTACTGGGAGAAGCGGGTAGCCAACTTCCTATCCGTATCTCGGTTCAGAGCCCGCGCCCGGTGCTGGCGATCCGTTTTAGCCTCAACGAAGGGAGCCTCTGGCTGGCACAGGCCGACGCTGCGCCCAGCTCAGTTATCCTGCCAGTATCGGGCTCTCGCCGCGGGCCACTGCCCCTTGGTCGATTGCAGGTCGAGAGCCGCTACCCCCTCGGTCTGTTTCGCTGCTGGTCCCTGCTGGACTTGCAACTGGAGGGCTGGCTTTCCCCCAAACCCGCGTTCGGGGCGCTAAGAGGGGAACATGCGACCCAAAGCGAAGGGCATCAGGGCCAGCCCGCACCAGCTCCCCTCGGTGACTTTGATACCCTGCGGACACATCAGGCCGGTGAGCCACTGAGCCGGGTCGCCTGGAAGCAACTTGCCCAGGGGCGCGGCCTGCTGACCAAGCAGTTCCATGAACCACAGCAGGATGACACTCACCTCATGTTGCAGCGGGTCGCGAGTGGGGATCTGGAGCAGCGGCTGGCAGTGCTGGCCTGGTGGTGCGCCGATTACGGCAAGCGGGGCATCCCCTTTACCCTGACACTGGCAAACCAAACGCTGGGGCCCGATAGCGGTGCCGCCTTTGTGCAGCGCTGCCTGCTGGCACTGGCCCAGTTCGATGCCACACCACAGAAGAGCACGCCAGATGCTGCTCGATAACCGCCGCCTGCTGCCACTCATCGCCCTGCAACAGTTGCTGCTGGTCGCGGCGCTCTGGCTCCAGTTGCAGCTCTGGGTGGTGGCGGTAAGCGCCGCTACCCTTGGCGTCCGGGCCATGATGCTGTGGCGCGGCTGGCCGCCCCTCCCTACCCGCGGGTTGGCGCTGCTGGCCATCACAACCGTGCTGTTGCTGGGACTACAGTGGCGTGGCTTGGGCACCCTGCCCGCCCTGATCAATCTGCTCTGGCTCGGCTATAGCCTCAAGATGATCGAGGTACGGCGCGAGCGGGATATCGAGCTGGTGCTTCTGCTCGCCTTCTTTCTTATCGCGCTGGCGCTGGTGCAGCGACAGAGCATCGGCTGGACGGCCGGAATGACAGTAGCGCTCTGGCTGGCAGTGACCGCGCTGGTGGCCGCCATCGCTCCCGAGCAGAAACGGCCTTGGCGCAGCGCGGGCGGCGCCCTGCTGCTGGCGCTTCCCCTGCTTATCACTCTGTTTCTGCTGCTGCCAAGGCTCCCGCCCCTCTGGCAGATGCCCACCACCAGCCGCGCCCTGTCGGGGCTCTCGGAAGAGCTGGCCCCCGGCGATATCAGCGAACTGGTCAACTCCTCGGAACTGGCGTTTCGGGTCACCTTTGCCGATGGCCCGCCCCCTGTCCGCGAGCGCTATTTTCCGGTGATGCGCCAAGAAGTTTTCGATGGCCAGCGCTGGTTGCTGAGCCCCGAGGTCAAAGCATGGCAGCAGACAGTGCCGGTGCAGACCGGGCTCACCCTTCTGGCATCCTCTTCACAAGCCAGTACTCAACTGGCAGATAACCCGTTGCCAGCCGGGAGCTACGAGGTGATCGCCGAGCCCCAGCGCCACCGCTGGGCCTTTGCTCTGAGTGAACCGCGCCTGCTGGCGGGCCCTGTGCTGCTCACCCCTCTCGACACCCTCTATCGACAGGGGAGCGGCGAGGTGGCGATCCGCTATCGCATTGGCCGCGGCGAAGCGCAGCCAGAGAACGACAGCCAAGCCGCCCAGCGCAACCTGCAACTGCCTGGCGGGGGCAACCCGAGAGCGCGCGCCCACGGCCAAGGGCTGGCTGCGCGCTATCCAGAACGCGCAGCGCTGGTCGCCGCCCTGCTCGCGCAGTTTCGCAGCCAATCCTATTACTACACTCTGACCCCGCCACGACTTGGCAGTTACGGGGTGGATGAGTTCCTGTTCGATACCAAGCAGGGCTTTTGCGGCCACTACGCCATGGCGACCGCTTTCGTACTGCGCGCTGCCGGTATTCCGGCACGGCTGGTCACCGGTTATCTCGGCGGCGAGTGGAATCCCAGAGGCAACTATCTGGCAGTACACCAGTTCGATGCTCATGCCTGGGTGGAGTATCTCGATGAAGGAGGAACATGGCGGCGAATCGACCCCACGGCTGCAGTGGCGCCGGAGCGCATTGAAGGCGGCGTGAGGGAGGCGCTGAGCGACGAGTTTACCGCCGCCGACCCCCTCGCTTTGCAGCGTTATCGCAACTGGGCCCTGCTCAATCAACTGCGCTGGTGGGGCAACAATATCGACTACCAGTGGAGTCGCTGGGTGATTGGTTACGATGCGGGCCAGCTCTGGCAGCAAATTGGCCTGCGCTGGCCTGCACTGGCGGGACACACTCCCTGGTTGATCCTCGCCAGCCTGATGCTGGTCGCCCTGCTGGTGAGCCTGCCCCTGCTGTTGCCCGCCCGCCTGCCGCCAGAGCGGCGTATCTGGCAGCCCTTGCTCAAACGGGGCAAACGCAGTGGCTATCCACCCCAGCCCGCCGAGAGCATGGGGGCATGGTGCGAGCGGCTGGCACGGCTGCGTCCCGACCTTGCCCACTCCCTGCTAAAGAGTGCGTGGCTCTATCGACTCTGGCGTTATGCCCCCCTCAGCGAGCGGCAACAAGGGCGCTGCGGGCGCCAGTTACGACGGCGTGTCAGACAGCTCGCCCAGCGCTGGGATCAACAGCCAACGAGTGCGCCATAAAAGAAGGGGGAGCCACCGGCTCCCCCTTCAGGTTTTAATCAAGAGGTTTGACTCACCGCTTGTTATTTTTTGGTCGGATTGTCCCAGATCCCCTCTTCCAGCTGGGAGCGGATCTCGGGGTATTTGTTGGCATCGAAGGTGGGCACCTTGCCCAGCCGGAGCTGGTCGTTGTAATCCTTCGCCAGCTTGATGGCGACGCTGGAGAGCAGCAGGATCGCCACCAGGTTGACGATGGCCATCAGTCCCATGGAGACATCCGCCATCGCCCACACAATCGGCAACTCACCCACGGCACCGAACATCACCATCCCCAGCACGAACACCCGGAACAGCATCAGGCCGCCCTTGTGGTTGTGCTCGAGGAACACCAGATTGGTCTCGGCATAGGAGTAGTTCGCCACGATAGAGGTGAAGGCGAAGAAGAAGATGGCCGCAGCAATGAAGATGTTGCCACCGCTGCCAATCTGGGAGGAGAGCGCCCGCTGGGTCAGCTCGACACCGGTCACGCCGGATCCCGGCTCAAACTGACCGGACATCAAGATGATGGCGGCGGTACAGCTACAGATGACGATGGTGTCCATAAAGACCCCCAACATCTGCACATAACCCTGGGAGGCCGGGTGCGGCGGATAGGGAGTGGCAGTCGCCGCAGCGTTGGGCGCAGAGCCCATCCCCGCTTCGTTGGAGAAGAGACCGCGCTTGATACCGTTGATCATCGCCTGGGAGATGGCATAACCGAGCGCACCCGAGCCTGCCTGCTCAATCCCGAAGGCGGACTTGATGATCAGCATGAAGACATGGGGCAACTCGGTGATGTTCATCGCCACGATCACCAGCGCCAGCAGGATGTAGGCCAGTGCCATAAAGGGCACCACCAGCTCGGCAAAACGCGCGATGCCACGAATGCCACCGAAGATAATCAGGCCGGAGAGCGCCACCAGCGCCAGACCGCTGACCCAGTCAGGAATGCCAAACGCCACCTTCATCGCCAAACTGATGGAGTTGGCCTGCACCGCGTTGAACACCAGACCAAACGCCAGGATCAGGCAGAGCGAGAAGACCACCCCCATCCAGCGCATGCCAAGGCCTTTCTCCATGTAGTAGGCCGGGCCACCACGGTAGTTGCCATCCTCATCCTTGACCTTGTAGAGCTGGGCCAGAGTGCTTTCAACGAAGGCGGTCGCCATGCCGATAAAGGCAATCAGCCACATCCAGAAGATGGCGCCGGGGCCACCCAGATAGATGGCGACAGCCACACCGGCCAGGTTGCCGGTGCCGACACGGGCGGCAAGGCTGGTACAGAGGGCCTGGAAGGAGGAGATGCCTGCGTTGTCCGATTTACGGCTGTTTTTCAGCACGGAAAACATGTGGCCAAAGTGACGGATCTGGATAAAACCCAGGCGGAAGGTGAAAAAGATACCGACCCCGATGAGCAGGTAGATGAGCACGGCTCCCCACATCAGGTCGTTTAGCATCGCAATCAAGGTGTCCATAATTCTCTCGTTGTTATTCACATCCATGGCCAGTCTGCGCTGACCGTTTTCTGTCTGTCGTTTAATTAGCGTTTCGCTAAAGGGGCGGAATCTAGCACAGCGGGAGAGCCCGGAATAGTGATCCCGGTCACGCGAGACACAAAAAACGAACGGTAAAAGCCCATAAAGCTCCATTTAAATCGCAAACTTTCAACAAACTCAATAATTCAATCAGACAGGCCACCATTAAGCCCCATAAGAGAACCTTTTTGATATATCCCTGATGAGCTATGCGAAAACGCAAACGCTTGCATGAAATGGCTTTCAAACGGAGACATTTCGCCAAACGTTTTCGCTGTAATTAAATTTCAAGTACGTAGCGAGATAATTTATGTGATCGACGACACAAATATGGATATTGGCTAAAAAAGTTCAGCTGAAAGCAAACCGGAGCGAGGTCGGAATGAAATGTAAAAAACCTTACTAATCATATAGTTTCAAGCCATAAAACGGGATAACTCAACAGCCTGAATGTTTAACAACCAAGCGTCCCTATTGCAGGATGCAGCACATCAGTATTAATTAGGCAGGCAATGACGATGGGCCGCCCCCATCGCGCTTTTCTGAGCCTGAGGCACCAAGATCCTGTAATTTTATTTCAGAACCACCGTCTCAAGCCCGCAACCCAGGGATTACTCCCTCATTAAGAGATGATATTCGCTATGGCCGATAAATTAACCCAGCTGAAAGCCCTGACCACTGTTGTTGCCGACACCGGTGATATCGAAGCCATCAAACGCTATCAGCCCATCGATGCCACCACCAACCCCTCTCTGGTTCTGAAGGCCTCCGAGATCCCCGAGTACGCTCCGCTGATCGAAGACGCCATCAACTGGGCCAAAGCCCAGAGCCAGGACAAGGCACAGCAAATCATCGACGCGGGCGACAAGCTGGCCGTCAACATCGGTCTGGAAGTGCTGAAGATCGTTCCGGGCCGCATATCTACCGAAGTGGATGCCCGTCTCTCCTTCGATACCGAAGCCAGCATCGCCAAGGCCCGCAAACTGATCCGTCTCTACAACGAAGCCGGCATCAGCAACGACCGCATTCTGATCAAGCTGGCCTCCACCTGGGAAGGGATCCGTGCCGCTGAAGTACTGGAGAAAGAGGGTATCCAGTGCAACCTGACCCTGCTGTTCTCCTTCGCCCAGGCCCGTGCCTGTGCCGAAGCCGGTGCCTTCCTGATCTCCCCGTTCGTAGGCCGCATCCTCGACTGGTACAAGGCCAAGCACAACCGTGACTACACCGCCAGCGAAGATCCGGGCGTGGTCTCCGTCACCTCCATCTACAACTACTACAAGCAGCACGACTACCCGACCGTGGTGATGGGCGCCAGCTTCCGCAATACCGGCGAGATCCTGGAACTGGCCGGTTGCGACCGCCTGACCATTGGCCCGGCCCTGCTGGAAGAGCTGAGCAAGACCGAAGGCGCCGTGGTACGCAAACTGGACTACACCGGTGAGCGCAAGGCCAAACCGACTCCGATGACCGAAGCCGAATTCCGCTGGGAACTGAACCAGGACGCCATGGCTCACGAGAAGCTGGGCGAAGGCATCCGCATGTTTGCCATCGACCAGGGCAAGCTGGAAACCATGCTGGCAAGCCGCCTGTAATCGGTTCTTTTTTCTGATAAAAACCGGGCCCCTAACAAGGGGCCCGGTTTTTTTCATGGGCTTTTTTAGCGCTGTCATAGAGTCGTCACGAAAACGTTTTAATTTCAGATTCGTTATGTTATACGGGTGGTGAAAACGATAAAAACCAAGGAGGGAGCCATGGAAATGTTCAACTTCGATTATGACGAGGTGGTTGAACTCGGTTCGCGTAGCCGCGGGACAACGGGAAAAAAACGTAAATGGCGTGAAATCGAGGCGTTGAAAGACAAACATCGCCTGCAGAAGGAGCTGCAATCCATCGATATCGCCTATGAAGGTCTTACAGACGAGATCGAACTGTAATACCGCCAGACACCTGTAAAAGCGCTCCGCACAGTCGGGGCGCTTTTTTATGCCGCAATCGGATGATCAAGCGGCTTGTCGTGCCATCGCCAGCAATACCAAAGGATACTGTAGGCTACTGACAGCCCTCATGAACAGCGTGGCATACCAACCCTGCCCCTCACCCGCGAAGACTGAGCTGTGCCGTTTCAGGGCGCATTGGGGCAATCACCGCAAGACAAGTCATCAGCAATAAAAAACCCCCGTCGATGACGGGGGCCTGAACACTCGGGGCTGACGGCTGCGCTTAGCAGTAGCCGTAGCCCAGCAGACGCTGGTAGCGCTGCTCCAGCAGTTGCTCGGTATCGAGCGGACGCAGGGCGTCCAGATCCTGCTTGATGCGGGCCTTGAGGTTTTTGGCCATCTTCTCCACATCGCGGTGAGCACCGCCGAGGGGCTCGTCGATCACGTGGTCGATCAGCTTGAGCTCTTTCAGACGCTGGGCAGTGATACCCATCGCTTCGGCAGCTACGGAGGCCTTGTCGGCACTCTTCCACAGGATGGAGGCACACCCTTCCGGCGAGATGACGGAGTAGGTGGAGTACTGCAGCATGTTGACGCGGTCACCCACGCCAATGGCCAGCGCACCACCGGAGCCACCCTCACCAATCACGGTGCAGACCACCGGCACGGTCAGACCGGCCATCACTTTCAGGTTGCGGGCAATCGCCTCGGACTGGCCACGCTCTTCGGCACCGACGCCAGGGTAAGCGCCCGGGGTGTCGATAAAGGTGATGATCGGCATCTTGAAGCGCTCGGCCATCTCCATCAGACGCAGGGCCTTGCGGTACCCTTCCGGACGCGGCATGCCGAAGTTGCGCTTGATCTTCTCTTTGGTCTCGCGACCCTTCTGGTGACCAATCACCATCACCGGCTCGCCGTCGAGACGGGCGATGCCGCCGACGATAGCCTTGTCATCGGCATAGGCGCGATCGCCAGCCAACTCGTCGAAATCGGTGAAGATATGCTCGATATAGTCAAAGGTGTAGGGGCGCTGGGGATGACGCGCCATCTGGGATACCTGCCAGGCACCCAGATCACCGAAGATCTTCTTGGTCAGCTCTTCGTTTTTCTTCTCCAGCCGGCGGATCTCGTCTTTCAGATCCACGGCGTGATTGCCTTCACTCACATGTTTGAGTTCATCAATCTGCGCCTGCAACTCGGCAATCGGCTGTTCAAAATCCAGAAAAAGACTCATAGGGCCTTAGAACCTCTAATCAAAAACCAATTCAACCCGCTCTCGTCCAAGCAGGACTCGCAAGTCATCTATCAGTTGATCGGTGGGCGTCACCCGCCACTCGGTACCGAGCGTCAATCGCACCCGGGAGCCGGGGCGACGATAGTTTACCTGAACCGGACAGACTCCGGCACGGGCGGGCTCCAAAATCTCGCACAAACGCGGGAAAAAGCGATCATCAATCCGCTGTTCATCGAGGGAGATGCGGATTGCTCTGGCAAAACGCTCCCTCGCATCGTTGATATCCAGTAATTCTCGAGCCGACATTTTAAGGCCACCGGAGAAGTCATCAAAGCTGACCTGTCCAGAAACCACCAAAATGCGGTCTTTTTGCATCAATTCTTCATATTTTTCCAGCGCTTCACTGAACAGGGTCACATCGAGGCGACCGGAACGGTCGTCCAGGGTGAAGATCCCCATCTTGTTGCCACGCTTGGTCACCATGCTGCGGGCCGCGATCACCAGCCCCGCCGCCGTGGTCACGGTATCGCGGGAGGTGGGGTGCAGATCGCACAGGCGACCCGAGGTATAACGACGCAATTCGCTGCTGTACTGGTTGATGGGGTGGCCGGTGAGATAGAGCCCGAGGGTCTCGCGCTCCCCTTCCAGCCACACCTTGTCAGGCCAGTGCGGCACGTTGGCAAATGCCTTCTTGACGTCGTCAATCTCTTCGGTGAGCACGCCGAACATGTCGACCTGCCCCACCGCCTGCGCCTTGGCGTGCTGCTCGGCGGCACGCATCGCCTCCTCCAGGGTTGCCATCAGGGCGGCGCGGTGGGGGCCGAGCCGATCCATGGCGCCGGAGAGGATCAGCTTCTCCATCACCCGCTTGTTGAGCTTCTTGATGTCGACCCGGTTGCAGAAGTCGAACAGATCGCGGAACGGGCCGTCCTGATCCCGGGCGCTGAGGATAGCGTCGATAGGGCCTTCCCCCACCCCTTTCACCGCCCCGATGCCGTAGACGATATGACCGTCTTCGTTGACGCTGAAGCGATAGCGGCCGGTGTTCACATCCGGCGGGATCACGGTGAGCCCCATCCGCTGGCACTCGTCCACCAGGGTCACGATCTTGTCGGTGTTGTCCATATCGGCGGTCATCACCGCCGCCATGAACTCGGCCGGGAAGTGGGTCTTGAGCCAGAGGGTCTGGTAGGAGACCAGCGCATAGGCGGCGGAGTGGGATTTGTTGAAGCCGTAGCCCGCAAACTTCTCCACCAGATCGAAGATCTTCATCGCCAATTCGCCGTCGACGCCATTCTTGACGGCGCCCTCCTCGAAACCGGCTCGCTGCTTGGCCATCTCCTCGGGCTTTTTCTTACCCATCGCCCGGCGCAGCATGTCCGCGCCACCCAGGGTATAACCCGCCAGGGTCTGGGCAATCTGCATCACCTGCTCCTGATAGAGGATGATGCCGTAGGTCGGTTCCAGAATCGGTTTCAGACTCTCGTGCTGCCACTTCTCGTCCGGATAGGAGATCGCTTCATTACCGTGCTTGCGGTCGATGAAGTTATCCACCATGCCTGACTGGAGCGGGCCCGGTCGGAACAGGGCCACCAGTGCGATCATGTCTTCGAAGCAGTCGGGGCGCAGCCGCTTGATGAGATCCTTCATGCCGCGGGATTCCAGCTGGAATACCGCTGTGGTCTCGTAGCGCTGCAGCAGGTCGAACGACTTCTTGTCATCGATGGGGATGGCGGCAATGTCCACCGGCGGCTTGCCCTCTTTGGCAAGACGCGGGTTGATCATGCCGAGCGCCCAGTCGATGATGGTGAGGGTGCGCAGACCCAGGAAGTCGAACTTCACCAGACCGGCGTATTCCACATCGTTCTTGTCAAACTGGGTGACCGGGTGATGGCCTTCGTCATCGCAGTAGAGCGGCGCAAAGTCGGTGATCTTGGTGGGTGCGATCACCACGCCACCGGCGTGTTTACCAGCGTTGCGTACGACCCCTTCCAAGCGGCGGGCCATATCGATGAGGTCTTTAACCTCCTCATCCTGCTCGTAGAGTTCGGGCAGCTTGGGCTCGGCCTCGAATGCCTTGGCCAGCGTCATGCCCGGATCCGGCGGGATCAGCTTGGAGATGCGATCCACAAAGCCGTAAGCGTGGCCCAGCACCCGGCCCACGTCCCGCACTACAGCCTTGGCCGCCATGCTGCCGAAGGTGATGATCTGCGACACCGCATCCCGGCCGTACATGTCGGATACGTGTTCAATCACCTCGTCGCGCCTGTCCATGCAGAAGTCGACGTCGAAGTCGGGCATGGATACCCGCTCGGGGTTCAGGAAACGTTCGAACAGCAGGTCAAATTCCAGCGGGTCGAGGTCGGTGATCTTGAGGGCATAAGCCACCAGAGAGCCCGCCCCCGAGCCCCGCCCCGGACCAACGGGGATGCCGTTGTCCTTGGACCACTGGATAAACTCCATCACGATGAGGAAGTAACCCGGGAAGCCCATCTGGTTGATCACTTTCAGCTCGATGTCGAGACGCTCGTCATACTCGGGACGACGCTCGGCACGCACTTGCGGATCCGGGAACAGGAACTCGAGACGTTCCTCCAGACCCTCTTTCGACTTGGCCACCAGAAAATCTTCGGTAGTCATGTCGCCGGTCGGGAAGTTGGGCAGGAAGTATTCGCCGAGACGCACCGTCACGTTGCAGCGCTTGGCGATCTCCACCGTGTTTTCCAGCGCTTCGGGAATGTCGGCAAACAGCTCCGCCATCTCCTCCTGACTGCGCAGGTACTGCTGGGGGCTGTAGCGACGGGGGCGGCGTTTGTCCATCAGGGTATAGCCATCGTGGATGGCAACCCGGATCTCGTGGGCATCGAAGTCATCGGCGTTGAGGAACACCACCTCGTTGGTGGCGACTACCGGCAGCTCGAACTCGGTGGCAATGGCCACCGCCATGTGCAGATAGACCTCTTCGTCGGGTCGACCGGTGCGCAGCAGCTCGAGGTAGTAGGCATCGGGGAAGTGGGTCTGATAGAAGGCGACGCACTGCTCGGTCATCTGCCGGTTGCCCTTGAGCAGGAACTTGCCCACATCCCCCTCGCGGCCGCCGGAGAGGACGATCACCCCCTTGGCATGCTCGGCGAGCCAGCTCTTGTCAATAACCGGACGCCCCTGCACGTGGCCGCGCTGGTAACCGCGGGAAATAAGCAGGGTGATGTTCTGGTAGCCGTCGTTATCCATGGCGAGCAGGGTGAGACGGAACTGCTCGTCGCCGAGCTCATCGCTCTGCACCCAGAAGTCGGCACCGACGATGGGTTTGATCCCCTTGCCGTGGGCTGCGCCATAGAAGCGCACCAGACCACACATGTTCATCTGATCGGTCAGCGCCAGCGCCGGCATGTTGTTGGCCGCAGCCGCCCCGACGATGGGGTTGATCTTCTGCAGGCCATCGACCATGGAGAAGTCGGAGTGGACTCGCAGGTGGATAAAACGGGGGTCAGCCATCGTCATCTCCTCTCGCTGCTCAAACTAAATGGCATGGTCTACTCGATCCCCAGTGCGCGGCGCACCGGTTTGAAGCTCTTGCGATATTCGGGCAACGGGCCACGCTCGGCCAGAATGGCGAGGTGCTCAGGCGTAGGGTAACCCTTGTGGCGGGCAAAACCATACTCGGGATGGCGACAGTCCAGCTCGGTCATCTCCGCATCGCGGGTCACCTTGGCGAGGATCGAGGCGGCGCTGATGGCGGCCACCAGGCTATCGCCCTTGACCACGGCACGCGCTTCCATCGGCAACGCCGGACAGCGATTGCCATCGATAAAGACCAGCTCGGGGGTGACCTTCAGTCCCGCCACGGCGCGCTGCATCGCCAGCATGGTGGCATGCAGGATGTTGAGCCCGTCGATCTCCTCTGGAGTGGCGCGACCGATGGCCCAGGCGAGCGCCTTCTCTTTGATCTCGTCAAACAGGGCGAGGCGCTTCTTCTCAGAGAGCTTCTTGGAGTCGTTGAGCCCCGCGATCGGATTGGCGGGATCGAGAATGACCGCAGCGGTGACCACGTCACCCACCAGGGGGCCACGGCCCACTTCGTCCACACCGGCAACCAGCTTGTCGTCAGGAATATCGATCATCATCTTGTAGCCTTGAATCAAAACAGGCCCCGTGGGGCCTGACAGGGGTCGACTGGCGCGGCATCACCGCTCGGAAAACGGATTAACGGGCTGTGCGGCGCAATCGACGGTCCGAAATAGCGTTATCTGCCGAGCAGATCCGCCACCGCATCGGCGGCCTGCGAGTCGGCATTGCAGCGGATCAGCTGGTGCAGCTCGGTGAAGGTGTTGACCAGCGCACTGTTGTCGTGCTCGAAGTACTTGCTCACCTCTTCCACCAGATTCTCCGGGGTACACTCGTGCTGGATGAGTTCCGGCACCAGCATGCGACCGGCGAGCAGGTTGGGCAGAGAGACAAATTCGGTCTTTACTAGTCGCTGGGCCAGCCAATAGCTGAAGGGCTTGAGCTTGTAGCCCACCACCATCGGCTTTTTCACCAGCATGGCTTCGAGCGCCGCGGTGCCGGAGGCCAGCATCACCACGTCGGCGGCGATCATCGCCTCGCGGCCCTGCCCTTCCAGCAGCACCATGTCGAGACCCGGCGCTACCTCGGCCTTGATGGCCATGAACTGCTCGCGCCGTTTCTGGTTGACCAGCGGCACGATAAAGCCGAGATCCGGATAGCGCACCGTCAGGTGTTTACACGCTTCGAGAAACAGGGGGGACATAAAGCCCACTTCTGCGGTGCGGCTGCCCGGCAGCACCGCCAGCCAGCGGCGATTGGCATCGATACCGAGATTGCGACGCACGGCAGCCTGATCCGGCACCAATGGAATATCATCCGCCATGGTGTGACCGACAAAACGGCAAGGGGCGTCGAAGCGGTCGTAGAAGGCTTTCTCGAACGGCAGGAAGGCGAGCACCATGTCGGTAGCGGCCTTGATCTTGTGAATGCGGTTCTGGCGCCAGGCCCACACAGAGGGGCTGACATAGTGAACCGTCTTGATACCGGCGCGGCGCAGTTTCAGCTCCACCCCGATATTGAAATCCGGTGCATCCACGCCGATGAAGATATCGGGCGGATTGGCAATAAAGTGGCACAGCAGTTCGCGACGAACCTTGAGGATGCGCGGCAGACGGCCAAGCACCTCGGTGATCCCCATGACGGAGAGCTCTTCCATCTCGAACAGCGCCTTGACGCCGAGGGCCTGCATCCGCGGCCCGGCGATCCCTTCAAACTGCGCATCCGGGTAGCGGGCTTGCAGCTCGCGCACCAGACCGGCAGCCAGAATGTCGCCGGAGACCTCTCCGGCGACGATACCGATACG
>NZ_JBFOCS010000050.1:0-6891 GCF_040907905.1 Aeromonas sp. s13
TTGAAATACAGAACCCCCGATGCAGTACATAGGGGGTTCTGAGTAGAGAAATGCTAGTTGAAAATGTGTAAACCTATTTCAGGACTAGACACATCTTTTATGACTGTCAGGCTGATTTTTCTGGCTGGCCGGTCGGGTGTCCAGTCCGACCGGCGACAGGAATCGTCATCCCCGCCCCTTCATCATCCAGCCCGATGCTGGCTTAACCGCCAACGGCGATGCGTTTCATGTCTTTCATGTAGCCACGCAGTACCTGACCGATTTTCTCGATCGGGTGGCTGCGGGTCGCCTCGTTGGCCGCCAGCAGCGCCAGGTTGTCGACGATCTGCCCTTCCGCCTTGCTGGCACCCAGATCGCCCGCTTTCAGGGTCGGCATGAAGTGCTCGCGCAACAAGGGCACGGCGGCGTTGGCGAACAGGTAGTTGCCGTACTCGGCGGTATCGGAGATGACCACGTTCATCTCGTACAGACGCTTACGAGCAACGGTGTTGGCGATCAGCGGCAGCTCGTGCAGGGATTCGTAGTAGGCAGACTCCTCGTAGATACCGGAAGCCACCATGGTCTCGAACGCCAGCTCGACACCCGCCTTGACCATGGCCACCATCACCACGCCATTGTCGAAGTACTCCTGCTCGGCAATCTTGCCTGCAAACGCCGGCGCATTTTCGAAGGCAGATTTGCCGGTCTCTTCGCGCCAGCCGAACAGCTTGGCATCGTCTTCGGCCCAGTCGGCCATCATGCCGCGGGAGAACTCACCGGCGATGATGTCGTCCATGTGCTTCTCGAACAGCGGGCGCATCAGGGTCTTGAGCTGCTCGGAGAGCTCGAAGGCGCGCAGCTTGGCCGGGTTGGAGAGGCGATCCATCATCAGGCTGATGCCACCCTGTTTCAGGGCTTCGGTGATGGTCTCCCAACCGAACTGGATCAGCTTGCCGGCGTAGGCCGGGTCGGTGCCTTCGGCAACCAGCTTGTCGTAGCAGAGCAGGGAACCGGCCTGCAGCATGCCGCAGAGGATGGTCTGCTCGCCCATCAGGTCAGATTTCACTTCCGCTACGAAGGAGGACTCCAGCACGCCGGCACGGTCACCACCGGTGGCAGAGGCCCATGCCTTGGCGATGGCCATGCCTTCGCCTTTCGGGTCATTTTCCGGGTGAACGGCGATCAGGGTCGGTACACCAAAGCCACGCTTGTACTCTTCACGCACTTCGGTACCCGGGCACTTGGGCGCAACCATCACGACTGTAATGTCGGAGCGGATCTGCTGACCCTCTTCCACCACGTTGAAGCCGTGGGAGTAGCCCAGCGCAGCGCCCTGCTTCATCAGCGGCATCACGGTTTTCACTACGTCGGAGTGCTGTTTGTCCGGGGTCAGGTTGAGCACCAGATCGGCGGTCGGGATCAGCTCTTCATAGGTACCGACCGCGAAGCCGTTGTCGGTAGCCTTCTGCCAGGAGGCGCGCTTCTCGGCGATGGCGGCCTTGCGCAGGGCGTAGGAGATATCCAGCCCGGAGTCGCGCATGTTCAGACCCTGGTTCAGACCCTGGGCACCACAGCCCACAATCACCACCTTCTTGCCCTTCAGCACGTTGCAGCCGTCCGCGAACTCTTCGCGCTGCATGAAACGACACTTGCCCAGCTGGGCCAACTGCTGACGCAGGTTCAAGGTGTTGAAATAGTTAGCCATGGTGATTGCTCCGTTCGATTGATTCCATGCCGGATAGCGGCGTTGTCTGAACCACTATAGCGCGGGACACTTATTGCCTGAACTGATATATTCGAAACAGTACGTTGCAATAATTGAAAGGTGATTCTTTGCAATTGTTCCCCATGCACGCCCCCGTTTCGACAATATTGCCGCTGAATTGTGCGGGGATGTGGTTACAGGAACCGGACGATACGACATGAATTTATGCCCTGACTGCAGCAGGAAGTGATCAATGGACCTTCGCAATCTCGAGCTGTTTCTCCACCTCGCCGACTCCCTCCACTTCGGCAAGAGCGCCGATGCCATGGCGGTCAGCCCCTCCACCCTGAGCCGCGCCATCCAGCGGCTGGAGCAGGAGACCGGCTGCATCCTGTTCGAGCGGGACAACCGCTCGGTGCGGCTTACCCACGCCGGCGAGAAACTGCGCGAGTTTGGTGGCGGCCTGTTGCAGGAGTGGCGTCAGCTCAAGCAGGAGCTCAAACGCAGCGATGAACCGCTGCAGGGGCGGCTGCGGGTCTTCTGCTCGGTCACTGCCAGTTACTTTCTGCTGCCCGAGGTGCTGGAGCGCTTTCGCCGCCGCTACCCCCAGCTGGAGATCAAGCTGGAGACCGGCGACCCGGCGCTGGCGGTGGACAAGATTCTGGCCGACGAGGCCGATCTCGCCATCGCCGCCCGCCCCGATGCCCTGCCCGCCAAGCTGGAGTTCGCCAGCCTGCAGCTGGTGCCGCTGGTCTTTATTGCGCCGCGCAATGCCCCCCAGCTGAACCAGTGGTTCCGTCAGGGAGAACCTGATTGGGAGCAGCTGCCGGTCATCCTCTCCGAGCAGGGCTTGGCCCGCAAACGCAGCGATCAGTGGTTTCGCAACAAGGGGATCGCCCCCAACATATATGCCGAAGTGGCGGGTAATGAGGGGATTGTCGCCATGGTAGCGCTCGGTTGTGGCGTAGGATTGGTGCCGGCGGCGGTGATCGACCACAGCCCGCTCGGCGACAAGGTGCGGATCATCGACCTCAAGCCCGCCTTCAAGCCATTTGATGTGGGGATCGGGGTGCTCAAGAAGCGACTGGAAGAGCCGCTGATCCGCGCCTTCTGGGATACCGCGCAGAATCAGGGTTCACTGCGCTGACACCGGATTATAGATAAGGGCCGGATCGGCCATCATGATGCGGCTGGGCTGCGGCAAGTCGGGGTTATGCAGCTCGAGGCGCACCCGCTCATCCAGTTTCAGCCGCCGAATGGTGCTGCCAAATCCCTCTTCAAAGACCCGGTCAAAAGCACCAGACTGCCGCGCCCGCAGCAGGCCAAGCTCGATGCGCTGGGCCAGCTCCGGATATTTTGGCGAGACAAAGAAGAGCAGCGCCAGCGGATAGCGAAACACCAGACGGGGCTCGATGGCGAGATCCGGATGTTGCCTTAGCTCATCCTCGACCTCGATGACCGAGCGCAGGAAGCAGTCAAAGCGCTTCTTGCGCAGCATGTTGAAGAGCGCCTCATAAAGATTGCCCACCGTCACCTTGAGGCCGTTAGCCCGCAGCAACTGGGTATCTGGCCAGGATCTGTGCTGACCGATGGAGAGCCCGGCGCGATGCCAGTCTGCCAACGACCCGATCGCGGCAAAACGTCCCTCATCCCCCTGCCGAACCAGACACACCCGCCACCCCAGCAGCCCCTTGGCCAGCGGAATGTGGATTGCCAGCAACTCCCGTTCTCGCTCACCATCGGGGGCAAAAACACCGACCTGAACCAGCTCGCCGCTGCGCAGCTCCTTCACCGCCCGCCCCTGCTCCATCTGCGGGCTGGAAACTAGCTGGTAGGGGCCATATTCGGGTACGGTGAGATCGAGGGAGAGGCGCAGCAACTGGACGACGGCGGGGTTGGGATGATCCAGCAGCAGATTCCAGGCGCGGATAGGCTGCTCGGCTGCCGATACGCCAACCGTCCACAGTGCCATGCACCACCACCAGACTCTGATCATCCTGTGCACCATCCGTGCCTCGTGCTCCTCGCCATACTATAACGCCAGCCAGCGCCTCAACGGCGCCCTCTCTGAAAGATGTGTGAGCGCTCTCGTGTCAAATCTCGTGTCAAAAGTGACAATAGGCAAACCCGGCAGGTCATCGCAGACTGGGCGTTCATCAACACACGCCAAGGCGCAGGGAGGAGAGCCATGAAACAGCATCTGGTAGAGATCAAGGGTTCAACCCTGTTTGAGGAGTATCTGCAAAGCATGGGCGTGCCCAGTACGGCGCTCGACCGGGAGCAGGATATCTATCTGCAGGAACGCCACCTGGGAGCCATTCGTCGGGTGCAGGGCGAACTGCGCTTTTATCTGCGTGCCAATGCCCTGAACAAACGGTGATCAGGATCCGGTCACAGAACCCGCAGCAAAGGCGTATTAAACTGGTATCTTCCCCCTTTTGTCGGGAGTGCCCATGAAAGCAAGCGGTCTGGATCGGCTGTTCAAACCCCAATCAATCGCAGTGATCGGCGCCTCGACCGACCCGCTCAAAGCGGGTCATGTGATCGTGCGCCACCTGCTGGCGGGCCAGTTCAAAGGGCCCATCCTCCCCGTCACCCCGCGCAACAAGTCCATCGCCGGCGTGCTGGCCTATCCCGACATCGCCAGCCTGCCGCTGACCCCAGATCTCGCCATCATCTGCACCAGGCGGGAGCGGGTCTTGCCGTTGCTGGAAGCGCTCGGCCAAAAGGGAACAGGCGCAGCCATCATACTGGCCGCCGACTTTTCCCCCGAGGAGCGACTGGAGCTGAAACGGGTCTGCCAGCAATATGACATTCGCCTGCTCGGCCCCAACAGCATGGGAATGCTGCTGCCCAGCCAGGGGATCAACGCCAGCTTTTCACCCATTGCCGCCAAGCCGGGGCAAGTCGCATTTCTGTCGCAATCCGCCGCCGTCAGCACCACCATTCTGGATTGGGCCAAGCAGCATGAGCTGGGCTTCTCCGCCTTCATCTCCCTTGGCGATCACTGCGATATCGACTTCGGCCAGCTGCTGGATCAGCTCTCCCGCGACAGCGTCACCCGCGCCATCTTGATCTACATGGACAAGCTGCACGACGCCCGCCACTTTCTCTCGGCGGCGCGGGCAGCCTCGCGCAACAAGCCGATTCTGGTGCTGAAAAGCGGGCACCACGACCCGGCCCACGGTCTCGACAATGTCTATGATGCCGCCATCCGCCGCGCCGGCATGTTGCGGGTACGGGATACCCACGAACTGTTTGCCGCGGTGGAAACACTCAGCCACTCCATGACCCTCAAGGGGGAGCGGCTCGCCATCATCTCCAACGGCCGAGGGCTGGCCAATATGGCGGTGGATGTGCTGCTGGAGCGGGGCGGCAAGCTGGCTCGCCCGCCACTCGATATCGGCAGCGATGCCACCATCACTACCTATCAGGAGGCACTGGACAACGTGTTGCAAGAGGATGGTATCGACGCCATCCTGATCATCCACGCCCCCTCGCTCACGGCCCCGAGCGCGCCGCTGGCCAGCCATCTTATCGCCCATCTGAAACAGCATCCCAGAGCGCGCCGTTTCAATATCCTCACCAACTGGGCGGGCGAATACTCGGCGCAGGAGGGGCGTAAACTCTTTACCGAGGCGGGCTTCCCGACCTACCGCACGCCGGAAAGCGCCATGGCCGCCTTCATGCACATGGTGGAATACCGCCGCAACCAGAAGCAGTTGATGGAAACCCCGGCATCCCTGCATGGCAACCAGCTCAATGGCGAGCTGTGCCAGCAGCTGATCCGCCAAGCACAGGAGCGCAAACAGCTAAGATTGGATACCCATCTGGTGCACCCGATTTTACAAGCTGCCGGTCTCTCGACTCTACCAACCTGGATCGTTACCGATGCCATTGAGGCGACCCTGACCGCCGAGCAGATCGGCTATCCAGTGGCGGTGAAGCTGCGCTCGCCCGATATCCTGCACAAGTCTGCCGTACACGGCGTGGTACTCAATCTGCGCACCTCGGCCGAAGTGGCGCAAGCTGCAGATGCCATTCTGGACAGGGTCAAACAGCATGATCCGGGCGCCCGCATCGAAGGCTTGCTGGTGCAACGCATGGCTCGCCGCAGCGGTGGCCTCGAACTGCGGGTACGCATCCAGCAAGACGCCATCTTTGGCCCCGTCATCCTGCTGGGCGAGTCGGGCGCCGAACCGCAGGAGATGGTAGCAGCCTTGCCACCGCTCAATCAGGCGCTGGCCCGTTACCAGATCATCGGCGCCCTCAAAAGCCGCAAGATCCGCGAACAAGCCACGCCGGAACGACTGGATATCGATGCCTTGGGCCAAGTGCTTTGCCAGCTCTCCGAGCTATTGCTCGCCTTTCCGGAGATTCAGGAGCTGGATCTGCACCCGCTGCAAGCGTGCGGTGCCGAAATGGTGGTGCTGGATGCCAGCCTCATGCTGGCTGACCCCACCATCCCGACCAGCAACCGACTGGCTATCCGCCCCTATCCTACCGAACTGGAGGAGGGTGCCTGGCTTAAAGATCAGCGCCATATCCTGCTGCGCCCGATCCGGCCGGAAGATGAACCGGCTCACAAGCAGTTCGTGCTGCAGGTCTCCGATGAAGACAGGTACAAACGCTTCTTTGCCGATGTGGGCGAGCTGGGCCATGAAGAGCTGGCCCGCATGACCCAGATCGATTACGACCGGGAGATGGCCTTCGTAGCAGTAGGGCAAGATGGCGAACTGCAGGATCAGATACTCGGTGTGGTACGCGCTATCTCGACCCCGGACCTGAGCGATGCCGAGTTTGCCATTCTGGTGCGATCGGACTTGAAAGGGGTGGGCCTCGGCAAATTGATGATGGAGAAGATCATCCGTTATGCCAAAGAACAGGGGATTGGCCAGCTATCCGGCATGACCATGCCCAGCAATCGAGGCATGGTCAACCTCGCCAAACGACTTGGCTTCAAGATCGATGTGCAAATGGAAGAGGGGGTGGTCAATATGGAACTGCCCTGTACTCAGCAAGCAACACAAGCCTGATTTGACCACCTGTAGAGTCATTCAAATGGCCGTGAATGAAACTGATAAGGCTCTGATATAGTCAGAAAATGGTGGAAATAACCGGCTATCTGGCACTCTTACTTGGCAGAGAAAAGCCAGATATTGGTGGTTTAAGGCGCTAAAAATACAAAAGCCCGGTTATGAAACCGG
>NZ_JBFOCS010000051.1:0-18841 GCF_040907905.1 Aeromonas sp. s13
TTCTTTATGGGCTAGACTCAACCCCTGTTAGTGTCACCTGATCCTTATTTTTTGGGGTAAAATAACAAGTTCCGGAGTGAGAAAAAAAGCAGACATTCCGCTCTAAATCTCATATCCTGTGCGGCGTCACGCGGTGTTTGCTGGCTGGGTATCACAAAGTAACAAAGTGTTATTTTTCGTTATAAAATAATTTCAGGCCAGTCCTGATGCGGCTTGTAGCCCAATAACTGAAAATTGCCAACCAGCGCGCCGATTACTGCACAGAAACTTGACCTGGATTAAACCATTGCGGGTCTGCTTTCGTTACTTTACAACATATCCATACTGACACGGTGGGTCAGGTCGCTTCAAAAACGACCAATCCACCAAAAAATATCAATAATATGGGGTGAAACCATGTACGAGAAGTCTGTTGTTATTACTGCTGAAAACGGCCTGCACACCCGTCCGGCAGCTCAGTTCGTGAAAGAAGCCAAAGAATTCCAAAGCGAGATCACTGTGGTCTCTGGTGGCAAGTCCGCCAGCGCCAAGAGCCTGTTCAAGCTGCAGACCCTGGGCCTGACCAAGGGTACCAACGTAACTATCCAGGCTGATGGCCCGGATGCTCAGCAAGCTGTTGAGAAGCTGGTTGCCCTGATGGACGAGCTGGAGTAATCCAGCTTTAGATTCCTCCCCCACAGTCGTTTTAATAGGAAGGATTATGATATCTGGCATTCTTGCGTCCCCCGGTATCGCATTCGGTAAGGCGCTTCTTCTGAAAGAAGATGAAATCGTTATCAATCAGGGCAAAATCTCTGCTGACCAGATTGATGCCGAGATCAACCGTTTCCTCGAAGCTCGTACCAAGTCAGCTACCCAGCTGGAAGCCATCAAAGAGATGGCCGGTCGCACCTTCGGTGAGGAAAAAGAGGCCATCTTCGAAGGCCACATCATGCTGCTCGAAGATGAGGAGCTGGAAGGGGATATCAAATCCTTCATCAAAGAGAACAAGGCTTCCGCTGACAAAGCCATCTATGAGGTGATCGAACAGTACGCCAAGATGATGGCCGAGCTGGATGACCCTTATCTGCGCGAACGCGCTACCGACTTCCGTGACATCGGTACCCGTCTGGTCAAGAACGTACTGGGCATCGCCGTTGTCAACCTGAGCACCATCGACGAAGAGGTGATTCTGGTCGCCAAAGACCTGACCCCGTCTGAAACCGCTCAGATTAACCTGAAATATGTGCTGGGTTTCGTCACCGACATCGGTGGCCGTACCTCTCACACCTCCATCATGGCCCGCTCCCTGGAGCTGCCGGCCGTGGTAGGCACCAACGACATCACCGAGCGCGTCAAGAACGGTGACATGCTGGTGCTGGATGCGATCAACAACCAGATCATCATCAATCCGACCGCTGAACAACTGACCGAAGCCAAGAAGTTCCAGGCTCAGTTCCAGGCCGAGAAAGATGAGCTGGCCAAGCTGAAAGATCTGCCTGCCATCACGCTGGATGGTCACCAGGTCGAAGTGTGCGCCAACATCGGTACCGTCAAGGATACCGAAGGTGCCATCCGCAACGGCGCCGAAGGCGTGGGTCTGTACCGTACCGAGTTCCTGTTCATGGACCGTGACGCGCTGCCGACCGAAGAAGAGCAGTTCAAAGCCTACAAAGAAGTGGCCGAAGCGATGCCGGATCAGCCGATCATCGTGCGTACCATGGACATTGGCGGCGACAAAGAGCTGCCGTACATGAATTTCCCGAAAGAGATGAACCCCTTCCTGGGCTGGCGTGCCGTGCGTATTTTCTTCGACCGCGAAGACATCATGCACGCTCAGCTGCGGGCCATTCTGCGCGCCTCTGCCTTCGGCAAACTGCGCATCATGTTCCCGATGATCATCTCTGTCGAAGAGTTCCGTAGCCTGAAAGCTACCGTAGAGACGCTGAAGGCCGAACTGCGTGCCGAAGGCAAAGCCTTTGATGAATCAATCGAAGTGGGTATCATGATCGAGACCCCGGCCGCTGCCGTGATGGCTCATCATCTGGCCAAGGAAGTGGATTTCTTCAGTATCGGTACCAACGACCTGACCCAGTACACCCTGGCTGTCGATCGTGGTAACGAGATGATCTCCGCCATGTACAACCCGCTGTCACCCTCCGTCCTGACCCTGATCAAGATGGTTATCGATGCGTCCCACGCCGAAGGCAAGTGGACCGGTATGTGTGGTGAACTGGCTGGTGACGAGCGCGCTACCCTGCTGCTGCTGGGTATGGGTCTGGATGAGTTCTCCATGAGCGCCATCTCTGTACCGCGTATCAAGAAGCTTATCCGCAACACCAACTTCGAAGATGTGAAGGCAATGGCTGATCAAGCACTGAGCTTTGCCACCGCCGCTGAAATCGAAGCATGCGTAGATAACTTTATTAAGCAGAAAGCAGTCTGCTAAGATCGGCTGCAAACAGCGACAAATCATCTCTAGGAGCTTTATATGGGTCTGTTTGATAAACTGAAGAAACTGGTTTCCGACGATAGCTCTGACACCGGCGGCATCGAAATTTTTGCTCCGCTGTCTGGCGAAATCGTGCCGATCGAAGATGTGCCTGACGTTGTCTTCGCCGAGAAGATCGTTGGTGACGGTATTGCCATCAAGCCGGCTGGCAACAAGATGGTTGCTCCGTGCGATGGTACCATCGGCAAGATTTTCGAGACCAACCATGCGTTCTCTCTGGAATCCGACTCCGGTATCGAGCTGTTCGTTCACTTCGGTATCGACACCGTTGAACTGAAAGGCGAAGGCTTCAAGCGTATCGCTCAGGAAGGTCAACAGGTCAAGCGCGGCGACACCATCATCGAGTTCGATCTGGCCGTTCTGGAAGCGAAAGCCAAGTCTACCCTGACTCCGGTTGTCATCTCCAACATGGACGAGATCAAAGAGCTGATCAAAATGACTGGTGCCGTGACTGTGGGCGAGACCCCGGTTATCCGTATCAAGAAGTAATGCCGGCTGGCTCACGCCAGTTGCGCAGTAAAAAACCGAAGCCTTGTGCTTCGGTTTTTTTATGGCCGCGAGTCGGCTTCCCTTTCTGGTGATCACTCTATTCCGTCGAGATGACAACCCGGTTACGCCCCAGATCCTTGGCCTGATAAAGGGCCCGGTCGGCCATCATCAGCAGATAGTCGATGCTCTCCTGCCCCTTCATGCTGGCACACCCCAGACTGATGGTGAGGGAGAGCTGCTTCCCCTGCCATGGCAAGCGGGTGGAACTGACATGCTGGCGCAGCTGTTCGGCGCGCCGTGCCGCCTGTTCAATATCGCAACCAGGCAGGATCAGCAGGAACTCCTCCCCGCCCCAACGGGCCAGACTCTCCCCCGGCAACAGCTGGCTCGCCATGGCGTGGGCGACGGCGCAGAGCGCGGCATCACCCGCAGGGTGGCCGTAGCGGTCATTGACCTGTTTGAAATGGTCGATATCTCCCAGCACTACCGAGAGGGGCTCACCTTGCAACCAAAGGGCCTGCAGCTGTTGCTGGGCGCCGCGCCGGTTGGTCAGTTCGGTGAGCGGATCGGTGCAGGAGAGGCGGCTCACCTCTTCCACCATACACTGCAGATCGTGGATATCGCGAAAGGTGACGATATGGCCATCCGGGATGGCATCGGCTCCCAGCTGGGCAGTGACGATAAACCAGCGCGACTGACCGCTCTTGCAGCGGATCAGCGCAGGCATTTCGGCGACCTCCAGCCCTTGCGACAAGCTCTGTTCCACCTGGGAGTGCCAGGAGTCGATGATGGTGCGGCGATACCCTTCATCCGGGTAGGCGACCTGAAACCAGGAGGCCATGTCCGGCAAATCGTCAAGGTTGTAGCCCAGCTGCTCAATAAAGGCTTTATTCAGAAAGCGGTGGCGCCGCTGCGGGATCATGTCGGGTGAGCCGCCATCGTGACGGGCAATGGATTCGGACACCAGAATAGGCAGCGGGATCACATCGAAGGAGCGAAACAGGATCTGTTGCAGTTCTCGGTTATTCATAGGAAAAGCGGCTCCACGATGCATCTTTTACATGCTTTACCATAGGTCAGACCTGTTTGGTGGTAAACCGATTTATAGCGGTTCCGCCGCCGGTTTTTCAGCCAAAGGAAAAGGCGAGAAAATGGCAGAGTTGTGTGCCGTGACCGTATCGGGTGAAAGCAGGGCAGGCTGAGGAGAAGCGGCGGGGCAAAAGGGTCAAAAAAAAACCACATGGTCAGGCACATGTGGGTCGGGAAAAACCAGACAGGGTAAAACAGACACTCCCTGTGTCGGTCATCTTCAGCTCAGGTGGAGGTGGTCCATCTGCTGGAGCTTTTCGGGCCAGGGCCCTTGCTGGTGGTCACCAAATCTTCACGCGCTCGGAAGGTGGCAGATAGAGCTTGTCTCCCGGCTTGATGGCAAAGGCGCGATAGAAGGCCGGCATATTAGCGACGACGCCATTGACCCGGTACTCCAGCGGCGAGTGGGGATCTGTCTTGAGCAGAACGGCAGCGAGCTCGGGCCGGTACTTCCCTTTCCACACCTGCGCCCAGCCGATAAAGAATCGCTGCTCGGCGGTGAAGCCATCGAGCACAGCTGACTTGCGGTTGCCCAGGGCGAGCTGGTACGCCTTGTGGGCGATGGTCAGGCCGCCGAGATCGCCGATGTTCTCGCCAAGGGTCAGCTGGCCGTTGACATGCTCCCCCTTGATGGGCTCGAAACGGTCGTACTGTTTTGCCAGTTTTTGCGCTCTGGCGGTGAACTCCTTGAGATCGGCCGGAGCCCACCAGTTGTGCAAGGCACCGTTGCCATCGAATTTGGCCCCCTGATCATCGAAACCATGGCTCAGCTCGTGACCGATGACCGCGCCGATAGCTCCATAGTTGACAGCATCATCCGCCTTCAGATCGAAGTAGGGCGGTTGCAGGATGGCGGCCGGAAAGACGATCTCGTTGTTGTTCGGGTTGTAGTAGGCATTCACCGTTTGCGGATTGTCGAACCACTCCTCCCGATCCACCGGTTGATGGAGGCGGGCAAGGTGCTCGTTGTAACGCACTGTGGCCGCGCGCTGGGCATTGCCGACCAGATCATCGGGACGGATCTCGATTGCGCTGTAATCCTGCCACTGGTCGGGATAGCCGATCTTGACCCGTACCTTGGCCAGTTTTGCCAGCGCCTGCTGTTTGGTCGGGGCAGACATCCAGTCGAGCCCACCGATCTCCTGGCGATAGGCGGCGATCAGATTGCGCACCATGGTCGCCATCTGTGCCTTGGCTTCGGCCGGGAAGTAGCGCTCCACGTAGAGTTTGCCCACCGCCTGACCCAGATAGTCGTCCAGCACCTCCATGGCCTGCTTCCAGGGCTCCCGCTGCCGGGGGATGCCGCTCAGGGTTGTACCGTAGAAAGCGAAGTGCAGGGCATTGCTCTGGCTGTCGAGATAGGGCGCATAAGTACGTAGCAGATGGAACAGGCAGTAGGATTGCCACTGCGCGATGCTGGTCTCCTGCATCACGGCGGTCAGCTTCTCCAGATAGTCCGGCTCACTGACGATGATCTCCGTTTCCCCGGCGATACCGGCCTCTGTCAGGTAGCGTTGCCAATCCAGGGTGGGCAGCAACTGACTTAGGCGGGCGATGGGCAGTTTGTTGTAGGTGAGGTTGTCATCCCGCCGCTTGACTCTGTCCCACTGCAGGCTGGCGAGCCGGGTCTCCAGCGCCAGAATGCGATGGGCCTGTTCGCTCGCCCCCTCGACGCCGGCATGGTTGAGCAGGGCGGTAATGAACTGCTCGTAGCTGGCCCGCAGTGCCTTGCTGGCGGCATCTGCTTTCAGGTAGTAGTCCCGATCCGGCAGACCGAGGCCGGATTGCTGCAGGTAGATCCCGTAGCTGTCAGGCTGTTTCTTGTCGGCCATGAACCCGATACCAAAGGGAGCGCCGCCCCCCAGCTTGCTGACTCGGGCAAAGTAGGTGGCCAGCGAGGCGCCATCATGGATGGCCATGATCTCGTCGCGCAGCGGCTGAATGGGGGTCAGCCCTTTGGCATCCCGCCCGGCCTGATCCAGATAGCTGGCGTAGAGATCGGCGATCTGCTGGTGAGGGGTTCCGGCCTGTTGCGGGCGCTTGAGCAGCTCCTCCAGCAACACCTTGCGATCCTCCAGCGACTTGTCCGCCAGCAGATTGCCGATGGTCTGCCCAGGCAAGTCATCCGGTATTTGGGTCCGGGCCAGCCAGTTGCCGTTGACGTGGCGAAACAGATCGTCCGCCGCGCGCACGCTGTTATCCATGCTGGCCAGATCCACCCCGGAGTGGCCGCTGGTGGCACAGGCGCATGGGGCCAGGCCAAGCAAGGCCAGCGCAATGAGGCTGGCGATCATGCTGCGCTGCTGTTTCATCGTGAGTGTCCTGTATGGGGAGTCGGTGGTGAATTGGCTGTAACCGCTGGCCAATCAGCTGCGAACGACCGAGAGGAAGCGACCGTCGTGATTGAAGGTGCAGGTAAAGTCGACCGCATCATCATCGGTCTCGTACTGGCCATAGACCTTGTATCTGTGGCCACTCTCTTCTGCCGACTCGGTGGTGATATCGCGCGGGGAGACATGGAATTTGCTGGCCGCTTCCCCCGAGCAGTAGCGGGGCATCTTGCTGGTGGCCATATGCTGGTCATTGCTATCGTCATGTTGGCCATCATGCTCGTGTTTGTTATCGCTGTGCTTTTTCCCGGCGTAATAGCCAGCGGCACCGATGGCACCCAGCGCAGCTGCACCTATCAGGACTTTCTTGGTGTCCATATTCTGGCAGCCGCTCAATGCCAGACAGGCGGCCAACCCCATTACCATCAAGGAGTGTTTCATCTCTCGGATCCTTTCAATTATCAAATGAGCAAGTCGGTGTCAGCCGGGCGGTGGTCACTGGGCCCGGCGCTGGAATGGCGCCACTTTGCAATGGTCAGGATGAAGAGGACACTCAAATAAAATTAAAAAAAGTTATAAAAGTCCGGGAGCCGGAGCGAGCGCGGTATGGGGTAAGCAGTGAGGGGAGAAGGGCGCGGGTTTCATCCATGCGGTAAGTAGTGGTGTGGGGCAAGTGTCTGTTTTTATAGTTTTATTTCTCTTTATATTTTATCAAGGGTGATGGCTGCACTGTTGTGCGGCGGCCAGCCATGCTGGCGGTGGATAGCCGTCTCTATCTTCATCAACTGGGCATAAAAAAGCCGCTCACCTGGGTGAGCGGCTGTTGCCATCAGAACCGTGCAGTTCGCTATCAGGCTGGCTGCTTGCCATCTTCCGCGGGCGGCGGCAGGGCGGCGGAGTTGGACTCCACCTTCTGCTCTTCGCCCTGCATGTTCTTGATGTAGACATCCATCTGGTTGAAGGCGATCTCGATGCCGTTCTCGCGGAACAGCTGGTCGATCTTGCGGTTCAACTCGTCCACCGCCGGGTTGCGATCACCCAGTTCGCTCACGAAGAAGCGCAGCTCGTGATCCAGAGTGCTGGCGCCAAAGGTGAGGAAGTAGACGATGGGAGCCGGGTCTTTCAGTACCCGACTGTTTTCGTCGGCAGCCTGCTTGAGCAGGGTGCGGGTCAGCTCGAGATCCGAGCCATACGCCACGCCCACCCGTACGATCACCCGGGTGACGGTATCACTCAGCGACCAGTTGATGAGCCGTTCGGTCATCAGTTGCTGGTTGGGGATGATCACCTCTTTGCGATCGAAGTCAGTCAGGGTGGTGGCGCGAATGCGGATCCGCGAGACGGTACCGGAGAAGGAGCCGATGGTGACGGTGTCACCGATCCGCACCGGACGTTCGAACAGGATGATGATGCCGGAGACGAAGTTGGAGAGGATCTCCTTCATGCCGAAACCGATACCGACTGACAGACCACCCGCTACCCACTGCAGCTTGTCCCACTGCACGCCCATCATGGAGAGAGCGGTCAGGGAGCCAAAGCCGATCAGCACGTAGTTGAGCATGGTGGTGATGGCGTAGGCGGTCCCCTGAGCCAGGTTGAGCTTGGAGAGCACCAGCACCTCCAGCAAGCCCGGCAAGTTGCGCGCCAGTGACCAGGCACCTCCGAGCAGCAGGAAGCCGATCAGCACGTCACTCAGGCTGATGGGGAACAGCACGGCGTTGGCGCCGGTGCCTTCACTGCGGTGCCACAGCACCATGCTGTCGAGGTAAGAGAATACCGCCACCAAATCGGACCAGAGCCAGTAGAAGGCGACGCCGAAGATCAGCATCAGCACGGTACGGGTGAGACGCAGGGACTGCTGGCTGACATCCTCCAGATCCATGGGCTGCTCTTCGATGGACTCGCCACCTTCCGCATCTTCCGAAGATTTGTGCTCACGCTTGGCAACCGCACGGCGATAGGCCAGACGACGGGCAGCCAGCTCCAGACCACGCAGGGCGGTGCGGTAGACCAGGCTCCAGATGATGATGAGGTAGAAGGATTCGATCAGGCGACCGGTCAGCTTCAGCGCGGTGTAGTAGTAACCGAGCACGGCCAGCACGATCAGCGCCACCGGCGCCAGCGCCAGGGCGATGGCGATCAGCGACTTCTGCATGCTCGCCTCGCCCTTGATGCGGGCGCGGGAGATGGGGAACACCAGATAGGCGGCCAGCCCCAGCAGGGTCAGGGTCATGGCCTGGCCGATCACGTCGTTGCCCAAGGTGGAGGGTTCAACCACTGCCTTGGTCGCGAGCATGATGAGCGGCAGCAGTGGCAACCAGATGTAGCGCATGCTGTTGCGCTTGGCCTGCAGCTCCGCTTTCGGGATCCGGAAGTGGGTTTCGGCGATGCCGCCCGGGCGCATCACCGCCAGATAGACGCTGAACACCAGATAGCCGAGGGCGAGGTTCAGGGTGATCTGGAACATCAACTTGGGACTGAGCAGACCGCAGTAGGTGAGCAGCAGACCGCCAGCCAGAATGAACATGCTGCCCGGCAGGCGTTGCAGCACGGTATAGAGCAGGGCGCGCGGGGTGTGCCACTGGCTGTCTTGACGGAAACGGCCAAGGTCCTTGGTGATCTTCTTCTCGCGCTCAACCAGCGCCGGACGTTTCCAGACCAGCAGGCCGCCGATCAGCAGCAGCGGGAAGGCGAGCAGGGAGATCCCCAGCAGCTCTTCGCGCCAGCGTTTCCAGTCCGGTTTCAATACCCAGTCGGAGGCCTGTTTGTAGGCCTGGGCGGGCCAGCTGATAAACCACTTGCTGTCGATGGGCTTGTTGCTGCTTACCCAGAAGATATGTTGCTGCAGGGTAAATTCGATAGAGGCATAGACCCGTGCCAGCTGCTGCTGGGTCAGCTGCAGGCTGATGGCGTTGGTAAGCTGGCTGTCGAGTTGGCGGTTGAGCTGATCGAGCAGATTGATACGGGTATCGAGCAGCTTGGCAAGGCTCTCCTTGTCCTCCTCGCTCACCGGATCCTTGCTGCCGGCGATCAGATTGTCCAGATAGAGGTTCTTCTGGAACAGTTGGTCACGCTGCTGGCTCAGTTCAAACTGGGCCAGATGGAGATCGGCAATTTGCTCTTCCAGATTTTTGACGGCGATGGTGGGCGCCGCCTCCAGCTGCTGGTAGAGCTGATAGAGGATGCGCGACAGCAGCAGATTGCCCTTGAGCATCTGCACCTGTTCATTGAGGTTGCGCTCGGTCTGGATGCCACGCTCCAGCCAGCTCTTGGCTTGCAGGTTTTTCTGGACCAGCGAGTTGAGGCTGGTGGTGGCACCGATGAGCTGCTGGCTGAGCTGGTGGTTGAGCTCCTGCTCTTTTTGCACCAGCGGGCTGTCTTCGGTCGCCACCAGTTCACCGGTCTGCTCGGCGGTTTTTTCTGTGTCGCCGAGGCGCTTGGCGCTGCTCTGATCCTGCAACAGCTGCAGTTTCTGCTCTTCGCTGGCGAGACGGGCACTCTGGTAGTCGCGCTGCTTGATCGCCAGATCCTGCATGCTGGTTCGGTTATCCAGCTCCTTTTGCAGGTGGGCCAGTTGCAGGTCGAGCAGGGCCAGCTCGGCACCGAGCTTCATCTTCTCGGCGCTGGAGACGCTTTCACCGGCGTTGAGGCGGGTACGGATCTCCTGACTGCGCTGGTAGGCGCGGCTCATGCTGGCCTGGGCCCGCTCCGGCAGGGTCTGCAAGCTGGTGAGCTGGCTGCCGATGGCGCCGAGGGCCTCCTGGGCCGCCTGCATGTTGGCCAGCACTTCCGGCTGACGGCTGTCGAGCTCTGCCAGACTCATGCTGGCGTATTCGCTCTTGATCTGCTCGGCACTCTTGCCCTTGGTCAGAGCATCGAGCTTGGCGCTGATCTCTCTGAGTTCGGTGGGCAGGTTGCGGATCCGCTGGGCCTGGGTCTTGGCCTTTGCCTCTTCCTTGTCGATGCTGTCAAGCAGGGCGAGGGTTTCGGTCAGCAACTTCTGATCCGCTTGCTGACTGACGGTCAGGGTCTCTGATTTACCCAGACCATCCAGCGCTCGCTGAACTGTGTTGCGAGAGGGGACATCTTGCGCCATGGCTTGCGGAACGCAGAGGCTGGCGAGGAGACAGAGCAGCGGCAACAAGGTAGCCGAGACTCTTTTAAAACGTATTGAGGGCATATAACTTCCGGGTTATTACGCGATATTCGGGAGATTTCCCGCATAGATTAAATTCGCGTGGATTCTAACACCGGGCTTGTCAGGTAAGCAGGGGGGAGGGACAAAAAAAACGGCGCCCGCAGGCGCCGTTTTCAACTCGTTCAGCTCTGATTAAAGAACGTGAACAGAAGCGGTGTTGGTGGTGCCGCTCGGTACCAGAGCACCGGAGACCATCACAACCACGTCACCTTTCAGACCCATGCCGATTTCCAGCGCGGCTTCTTTACCGATGCGATAGAAATCGTCGGTAGAGGCGATGCTGTCAACCACGTGAGCAACCACACCCTTGGTCAGAACCAGCTGGGCAGCAGTTTTCTTGTTGGTGGTGATAGCCAGGATCCAGGCTTTCGGGAAGTACTTGCGAATGGCCTTGGCAGATTTGCCGCCTTCGGTAGCAACCACGATCAGCGGGGCGTCCAGCTTCTCGGAGGTCTCTACGGCGCCTTTACATACGGCTTCGGTGATGCGCAGCTTGTTGCTGTCGTTGGCAGCAGACAGGTTGGACGGCATCACGGCATCGGTACGCTCGCAGATGGTGGCCATGATGGTCACGGCTTCCAGCGGGTACTTACCCTTGGCGGATTCACCGGACAGCATGACTGCGTCGGTACCGTCCAGGATGGCGTTGGCCACGTCACCAGCTTCGGCGCGGGTCGGACGCGGGTTCTTGATCATGGAGTCCAGCATTTGGGTGGCAGTGATAACCACTTTGCGGGCTTTGTTGCACTTGGCGATGATCATCTTCTGGGCGAAGATAACTTCTTCAACCGGGATCTCTACACCCATGTCGCCACGAGCAACCATGATGCCGTCGGAAACAGCCAGGATCTCGTCGAAGTTGTCCAGACCTTCCTGGTTTTCGATCTTGGAGATGATCTGGATGTTCTCGCCACCGTGGGCTTTCAGGTGCTCACGGATTTCCAGAACGTCTTCTTTCTTACGGATGAAAGAAGCAGCAACGAAATCAACGCCTTGCTCGCAACCAAAGATCAGGTCGCGCTTGTCTTTCTCGGCCAGGGCCGGCAGCTTGATGGAGACGCCCGGCAGGTTAACGCCTTTGTTCTCGCCCAGGTCACCGTTGTTCAGCACTTTACAGATAACTTCGCGCTCGGTGATTTCGATGACGTCCAGACCGATCAGGCCGTCATCAACCAGGATGCGGTTGCCGACGCGCAGATCGTTGGCGAAACCTGCATAGGTCACGGCCACTTTGTCTTTGTTGCCAACCACGGTCTGGTCGGTGGTGAAGGTGAAAGTCTGGCCAGCGACCAGCGCGACGTCGTTGCCGCCTTCCAGCTTCATGGTACGGATTTCCGGACCCTTGGTGTCCAGCAGGATAGCTGCGTGCTTGCCGGTCTCGGCCATCACAGCGCGCAGGTTGCTGATGCGGCTGCCGTGCTCGGCGTAGTCACCGTGGGAGAAGTTCAGGCGCATGACGTTCATGCCGGCGTCCAGCATTTTGGCCAGCATTTCTTTGGATTCGGTCTTCGGACCGATGGTGCAGACAATTTTGGTCTTTTTCATGTCAATCTTCATGGTTAAGGAATTTCCGCCGAGCAATATACACCAGTTTTTGGAATCTTTTTATGATCCAGAAACAACGTTTTGACCAGATAACGTTTTCTTTTCAGGGATAACGTTTTCCTGTGAGTCACATTTTAGAGCATACGGCCACAGGTTCGGGCTGAAGGGATACAAATGTTGCCATCTGTGGTTGTTTGGCCGGGTTGAGGTTCAGATGTTGTAAAATGACCACCCGTCCGCTGTCACCGTCTTGTCACCGGCTTGCGCAAAAATGTTAGTTCATTGGCGCAAGGGTGAAGGAGGTCGGGATGAAAAACAGCCATGAAACCGGATGGGCTCTGTTCTTGCTGGGCGCCGCCCTGCTGCTGGTTCAGACACTGCCAGCCCGCTACTGGCCTGATAATGCGCGACTGCTGGCGATCTTCTCCCATCCGGTGGAAGGGGAGGTGGCCGCCGAGGGATTGGCGTGGCGAGAGTGGCAGGATCATACAGCCGCGACCCGGATGGCGCTTCGTGTAGCCCGACCGCTGCCGGATGAGCCGCAGCCTTGATATCTATTGCCGATTCCCTGTCGTGAAGGCGTGAAATTATCAACCATTGGTTGATAGTGCTTATCTATTTTGCTGGATTGTTCACCTTTAATGGCAGGGGGATAATCGATTCCAACAGCGATATCCCCTCCGGTATCGCCCCCTGATACTTTGTTGGAGTCCGCTTTATGTCCCTCGCCCCCGTCTGGTTTATCTCTCACGGCGCACCGGATCTGGTGCTGCGTGAGCAACCCGCCACCCGCTTTCTGCGAACCCTGCGTCTGGGTGAGCTCAAGGGGCTGGTGGTCATCTCCGCCCACTGGTTCAGCCGCGAGTTGCAGATCAACGTCGAGCCCAAACCGGAGCTGATGTACGACTTTTACGGCTTTCCCGAGCCCCTCTACCGGATGCGCTGGCCTGCCAGCAGCCCCGAGTGGCTGCAACAAGGGGTGAGCGACCAGATGGCACTGGCCGGACTGACCGCCACCCCGGTGCGGCGCGAGCTGGATCACGGAGTCTGGTCGCCCCTATCTCTGATCGACCCAAACAGCGAGATCCCGCTGGTGCAGATCTCCATTCCCGCGAGCTTCACCCCGGCCCAATTGTGGCAGTTGGGAGAGGTATTGGGGGCGCTGCGCAGTCAGGGGATTGGCATCCTCGCCTCTGGCGCCATTACCCACAACCTGCGGGCGCTGGCACCGGCAGGCTCGCCGGTGCCGGAGTGGGCCAGCCAGTTTGTCGACTGGCTGGAGCAGAAGATGGCCGACGAGGATCGGCTGGCGCTGCTCGACTATCGTCGGCTGGCTCCCGGAGCAGTGGAGTCTCATCCCCACGACGATCATCTGCGCCCACTCTTTGTGGCGTTGGGGGCCGCTGATGGTGTGGCGCCCACCCGGTTGCACGAGAGCTGGGATGGCGGCAGCCTCTATATGGGCGCCTACCGCTTCGGCTGAATTGATTTTTATACAGGTAAGGCAAGGAATATCTTATCGGTTTGTCATATGGATAAAGATAGATGGCATAGGCACAAGTGTATTGAGCGTATTCACATTTATCTTGCGGTATTTATAAGGATAAAATTCCTCGCTAAAGCAAAAATACTAATAACAAACAAGATGCTTTCTGTTTAATTATTGATCTGTTAGCCCTGAGTTTAACTTATTGTGTTGCGCACGCTAGGATAACTGTGTAGTTGTTGTTGTGAATGGCGCTTTTTGTGGTTTAAAATTTTGCCGGGTTGTTTATTTGCTGTTTTCGTGAATTACAGGTAAAAGATTCATCTTGTCTTTTCATGAGACAAGATTCTTTTAGTTATTTATGGAAATGGATATGACATATCGGATGTTACTTTTTGGCACGGCCGCCATACTGTTATCACCGCTTGCGATCGCCGATGACAGCTCTTCACAGAAGGAGTCACCATGGGGTGGTCTGTTGGAAGCAGACTATACGAGCAACTTCTATAAAAGGGGCTCTTACCATGAGGCGAGGACCGTTGGTTTAACTGGTATTGTTGATTACACATTCATCAATGATAGCAAGTTGAGCTTGAACTTGGCTGGCTTTCATTCACTGGATAACCCAAAAGGGCAATACTGGCGTGATGGCTGGCTTAAGTATGGTCATTCTGAACTGTTCGACTTGAATAGTTGGGCTACATTGGGCATGGATGGCAGCATTCGTTTGCCAATGTCTGAGCAGAGTAAAAAAGATGATCTTCATACATCCCTGAGGATCGCGACACCTCTAACGATTGATCTCGGTCTGCTTCTAACTTCACTTGAATTTACCTGGCAGTCCAGGGTAATGAAAAATTTTCATGAGTACAAAACTCGGGGTGGCCAGACCCTGAAAGAGTGGACTCTGGAAAATTTGCTGAGCCTTGATTATGCACCTTGGGACAAGTGGTCTTTTAATGCCAGCTTGGTGTTGAACAGTCATTGGAGCTACTCAGGCAACCGTAAAAAGGATGACTACATTCACTCGGAGAGTCTGTTCTACGAGTTTAACGAGTCATGGTCTGTTGGATTGATGTATTCCAATACCGGCATTGTCTATGACCTTGAACGAGGAGCTACAGGTTCTGTATCGCTATATGACAAGCAGAATGCCACTTGGTCTCTGTTGGTTGATTACAGTTTTTAATTAATAAAAATAAAATTAAAAGGAAGGATCCCTTTAATATGATGAAGCAAACAATCATAGCTGCCACAGTCAGCTTTTTTCTATTTGGATGTGGTGCTGGCGATGAGCCTTATAAAGAGGTTCCCAAGGCAGTAGAGCAACAGGCATGGCAGCAGTTTAATACTGATGAGCTTTGGCTTTATGTCCCTTCGACGGCAGATGCTCCGAGATATGCAGTGAACATGGATCCCTTCTTTCAGGGGGAGGAGAAAATTGTCAAACTGCAATTTGTTGAGGAGGGATTGCGGGTTGTTGAGGTCGATAGAGATACAACGGCTCCTGGACAACCACCACGTTGGAATGATGTTGCCCCCGTGTTGACTATTCCTGGCGATTATCTGGATTATCGCTGCGCGGAAGATGCTTATGGAGAATGCACTCGCAAGGAAGAGGTGAATAGCGATGCCAATGTACTTTGGGATCAGAAGCGCTATTTCCATCCCACGTTCAAGGATTTGAAAGGACATGAAGTAAACACCATTGATCTCTGGTACAAAAATGACAACGTGCGGGAAACGGCTACTCCTCGGGTAGTACGGTGGGAGATGGATGCAGCCAAAGGTGTTATTAACGTTGAGCTGGAGCGTACATTTACCGTCAACCGCAGTGCGATGAGCGACTATCTCAATACTGGTTTCAACGACCTCTCTTTTAAAACGAGTTTTTACTACTCACTGGTCAAGCTCGACAAGATTGCATCCAAAGATTATCAGCCGATTCGTTATGCTTCGGCAGATGACGGTGTATTTGGATTTTTTGATTCAACTTTCGAAAAGCTCGATGAACAGGGGGCTGCGACAGATGGTAGTGAACGCGCCTATCTTAACCGTTTTAATCCTGGTAAAAGCACAATTGATTACTACCTGAGCGATACCTTCTTCAAACCGGAAAACAAATTGTTTCTGGATGTTACACTGAGCTCTATCGAGCATATCAACAAGGTATTGGCCGGCACCGGAGTGCCACCGATCAATCTGGTTAATCCGGACAAAGGGAGTGGCAAGCAGGTTGGTGATCTGCGCGTCAATATGATCAACCTGATTGACCGACCGTTGGCCAATGGTTTACTCGGTTATGGTCCATCTGTTGCCAACCCGCTGACAGGTGAAATTGTCAAAGCGCATGTCAACCAGTACTCAGGAGTAATCCGAACTGCGGTACCGCGTACCTGGAACAGTCTTGTGCGTCATTTCAACCGCGGTGATTTGAAGTCTGTTGGTGAAGCAGTCACCGCCGGGGTGACGTTTGAGGCGGTGAACAATGCGGTGTTAACTGCGGAAGGTGGTCGCACCGAGTTCTTGGCGGACAGTGACTTCCAGCAAGTGCAGGATTCCCTGGCAAGCATGCCGCGCCAGAATCAAAAACAAGGGACATCGGCCACATTGGTACAGCCTGGTGTTGATTCGTCACTAGCCGATTTTATCAAGGCTGATGAAGCCAGAATTAAGCGCTGGTCTGAAAATAATGCGTTTGGTGAAGATGCTATCTGGGTATCGTCGACCAGCAAGGGATTGGTATCGGGCATTGACTATCAGGATGCCAGCCTCTATCTGGATGATCAGAAGACTCGCCTTAAAAAATGGAAAGAGCTAAATAGCGAGCAACGTAGCAAGATCAGCGATGCGATTTCAGCACATATGTATCGCTCCACCTTGGTACATGAGCTCGGGCACAATCTGGGGCTGCGTCACAACTTCGCCGGTTCGACGGACAAACAGAACTTCTATTCGGTGGATGAAGCGAAATCCCTGGGACTGCAACATGTTCCTGCTTATAGCTCCATCATGGATTATGCAGCGTCAGAGTTTGACGAGCTCCCTATTTTCGGCCCATATGACAGAGCTGCATTGCGTTTTGCCTATGCTCGTCAAGTAGAAGTGCCATATGGTCAGCCTGATGACGCTGGCCGTCGGCCAACCGCATTGCTGAGTTTGAGTGAGTTGGACACGGCCTATTTGCAGAATGACTACCGTGTGCGCTTTGGTCAGTTAACTGCGCTGAAAGAGCATCTTAAAGATGGGATCCCGCTCTCTTCCTGGAGCAATCTAGACAGCTCTTTCAATACAGCGTTGCAAGATAAGAAGCTGGCGTTGAAAAGCTATGCCTTTTGTACCGATGGTAATGTTTCGCTCAACAGCGACTGTAAGCGATTTGACGAAGGCACCAATCTGGTCGAGATGATGCAGTTCAAACGGCAGTCCTATCTGGACAGCTATGAGCGCCGCAATACCCGTGAAGACAAGCAGACATTCCGTGATGACAACCTGGTTGATTACACCATTGGCCGGATGAGGACATTCTCTGAAGTTCGGGATCTACTGGAAGACTACAAGAATATTGACCGGGTATTTACCCAGCGATTCGGTATCGGTATCAAGCAATTGGCTGCCAACCCTGCTTATTGTAACCCACAGGGCTCCGCTGAAAGTGATTACTGGTTCTGTGATTACAGTAGAGCTGCTGTTGATGCGGCAGATTTTCTGCTGGGTGTGGTTGCCAGACCCGACAAAGTCTGTGAAGTCAAAACAGGGAATGGTGCGATTGAGCAGTTGCCACTGACCAAGCTTTACAGTGACGTGAAGTCATCGCTTCCCAAAGGCAAGTCTTTCCCCGCCAGCTGTTTTGATGCGGATTTCACGGTGGCACTGGAACAGGACTCCAGAGGTTATCAGGTGCTCTCTGAAACGCGCGATGGTGTACCACTGGATTCGGTAAGCCCGAATGATCCCAATCATAAGTACAGCAATGACCGGGATGTATTGGGGTCTTGGCCAGACAAGTTGCTGGCAATGAAGTATCTGGTACAAAGAAGTACGGAGCGCTGGACAGACAATGGCGAAGCAATGGCTTTGGTTGATTTGCCGTTGGTGAAGGAGCGGTTGATTGCGCAGATCCGGGCGATGGTATTGGGTGAGGAGTTGCCACAATGGGTCTCTTTTATCGACAAGGATGGTAAAGAGGTGTACCCCTTTTCCCCATACCGCTGGGAGACCAAGCGCACACTTGAGAGCCTCAGTCCTAGCCTTATGTTGTTGAACCGCTATTTCGGCCTGCCATTCGACGCCAATACACGTCTGGATAAGGCGTTACTGACTCAAATTGAGAAGTGGGGCAAGACAGATGATGTTCGTTTCAGCGATACGGCGCGTACATTGATTGATTATGTCCGTTTGCCTGCTGTGACGACGGATGGATTGCTTGGACGCCAGATAGAGTACAAGGATGCGCGTTATCAGGTATCACCACGCAATGTGCTGGCCAGCGATACCATCAAGTACTACTTCAACAACACGCCAATTGGTGATACCAAGCGTATTGAGGAGTCCTTTAACCTGGTCAATTCCTTCCAGTTTGGCCTGCGTATGCGTGATGTTTATGGCGATATGATCTTGGCGACTCAAACCCGTGATGCATTTCCGTTTGAGGCTAGGTTAAATATGGTTAAAGTGGCTCATACCATTAACGCTGACATGTTGACTTATTTGAAGGATGCCTGGTCGGCGGGTCAGCCTTACCATGCAACCCTTAAATCGCTGGTTATCAGTGGTGCCGGGTTTAAGCTGGATGGGACCACTAAAACCTATACCGATGGTCAGCTGCAGCTTGCGTGGCGGACATTTGACAGCATAGGCAGCACTATCGATCAGAAGTATTGGGCGCTGGTAACCGGCTGGCTACCTGAATGGAGTGCCAAGATTGCAGCAAGACGGGTAGATCCGGCACTTTCTGCAGAGGAGAAGAGTTTCTGGCGTGGTGAAAGGGCTGTTATTGCCTATGTGTTGGCTCAAACCAATAACAAAGGTTTGCAAAATGAACTGTTAAGCCCGCTTGAGGCGCTCCCCAGATAACATGTTGCCATGGTAGCCACAGCGATAGTGGCGGATAGCAATGTGTCTAGTCCTGAAATAGGTTTACACATTTTCAACTAGCATTTCTCTACTCAGAACCCCCTATGTACCGCATCGGGGGTTCTGTATTTCAACGC